>NZ_BAAGPH010000047.1:0-59288 GCF_054784355.1 Alkalibacterium psychrotolerans
GACTATCCGAAGACATAAACCGAACGTATTTTCGAATACGTGACGGTTTAGTTCAGTGAACCCTTTTTTATGAAATTAGGTTGTCTATTTATAATCTATTCTCTTGACTTACCACCATAATGCTTACATGAATAATTTCAACAAGGAATTAAAATCATTTATAAACAAGCAGTATAAAGACTATAAAAAAGATTTATTTTCTATCTTCATATATCGCTGTACTCTCTTTACAAAAAAAAATGGATATACTGGTTTAATGACTCCAATGGTCTGGATGTTTATTTCTTCCTATGAAAAATTAAGGAACTATATTATCAACCACAAGTCTATTACAAGTCTGGTTCACTTAGAATATTCTGCATTTAAAGATGCGACAGTCCCTCTATGCACGTTTGTATTAAAAAATGAATATTCAGAAGAAAAAGGGACATATATTCGCTTAACTGAATTTACTGGCGGAATGCATGTGCAAGAAGAGAAGTACTTAGAAGCTAAAAATGATGCTCTGACTTTATACAGATACGAAAGGGATTCAAATGGTTTCAATAAGATTCCTGGCAGTATAATCGCATATTGGGCAGGAAATACTGTTTTTAAAATATTTGAAAACAGTAGAAAAATCGAGAATATATCTACTACTCGTATTGGGATGGCAACTGCAAACAATGAGAGATTTATGCGCTTATGGTACGAGGTTAATGGCAATAAGGTCAGTTACAATTCTAAATCAAGAGAAAAAGCGAAGGAGTCTGGTATGAAATGGTTCCCATTCTCCAAAGGAGGTAGGTATAGAAAATGGGCAGGCAATCAAGAGTATTTAGTTAATTGGGAAAATGATGGAAACGAGATTCGAAATTATAAGGACGAAAAAACCGGACGGGTAAGATCCCACAATTATAATCTAGACTACATCTTTAATCAGGGTATAACATTTACAGCTATTAGTAGCAGTAGGTTTGCATGTCGTTATATTGATTCTTCTTTATTTGGAAGTGGTGGGTCTGGAATATTTAGCAATAATATAAACGAGTCATACGTAATCCTAGCTTTACTAAATTCTAATGTGAGCTATTATTTACTACAATTATTAAGTTCTACTATGAATTTTGAAGTTAATACAGTAGGAAGTCTACCGTATATTTGTATTGGAAATAACCTGGTAATTGATGACATCACTAAACAATGTATAGGAATATCGATATGCGATTGGAATTCTTTCGAAACGTCCTGGGACTTCGAAGAACACCCTTTCTTAACTCACAAAGAGGATGCTTCATTGATTAAAGACAGTTTTAACAACTGGAAAGTGATTGCTGATGAACGCTTCTATCAACTCAAAGAGAACGAAGAAGAACTGAACCGTATCTTCATAGATATCTATGGTCTTCAAGATGAACTGACTCCTGAAGTGGAAGAAAAAGATGTGACAGTGAATAAGGCAAAGCTGGACCGAGACGTTAAGAGTTTCTTATCCTATTTAGTCGGCATCATGTTTGGCCGGTATTCACTTGATAAAAAAGGTTTGGCCTATGCTGGTGGAGAGTGGGACGAAAGTCAGTATACGTCTTATAAACCAGATGACACCAATATCATTCCACTGACTGAAGATCAGTATTTTGAAGATGACATCATGAATAAAGTAGAAGAGCTGGTCAGTTTAATTTACGGAAAAGAGACGCTTGAAGAGAACCTTCGTTTCATTGCAGAAGCACTTAAAATGAAGAGTAATGAAAGTGCGAGAGACCGCATTAGACGCTACTTCATGAAAGAGTTTTATAAGGATCATTTGAAAACCTATCAGAAACGTCCGATATACTGGCAGTTTACGAGTGGGAAACGAGGCGCATTCAAAGGCCTCATGTATCTTCACCGGTACCATAAATATACCGTTGCTCAGCTCCGTACCGAGTACATTCTGCATCAGGCCACAGTTCTGGACAACCTTATCACCCACGAGCAACAAGTCATTGGAGATGAAACCAGTTCAGCCACGCAAAAAGCTCGGGCACAAAAGACGATCGATGAGTACACAAAAGACCGGGCAGAACTCGCCAAGTACGACCAAATCATCGAACACGTCGCCAGACAGCAAATCGACCTAGACTTGGATGACGGTGTAAAAGAAAACTATGAACTATTCCAAAATATTGAAGTAACAGATGACACATCAAACAAACCGAAAAAACAATACGTCTTTGAAAAAATATAACAGGAGGTGTTCACTTGGCTGAAGAGTTACTTTCTCGTATTGAAACCTTTTACGCTTCACCATTGAAAGACGTGGAAAAACGAAAAATCTTATACTTGTTCGACCCTGAAGAAGCATATGCTGACACAATCAAGACGTGGGCAGAAGAAACTGATGCTGTAGAACTTTTAACAGTTACCACTCACAACTTTTTTCAAACTAACTATCTGATTGAAAAGGAGTTTAAGGACACGCATCTCTTTTTGTATTTTTCCATGGAGAGACCTCGTATGGAAGACAACCCGCTCCTAGATGTTCTACTTTACAGTGAAGAACTGAAAGTTGATGCCTTAAGCCAGTTGTATCTGACTTTAGGTATCGATCCTGACAGTGAAGAGGTCACAGCGATCATCAAAGAATACCCTGTCTTTTTTAGGGCCAAAAACCGAATCAGCCAGTTCAAGCGTCTATATAATGAAAGTCCATATCACACAGGAGAAGTTGTCGAGTATGCCGTTTTTGCTGCGTTGACTAAGGCGCCAGCTGCGACATGGATGGCTGTCTTGATCGAACTCTTTGAAGAAGCGGCTTCCAAAGAGAACAGTAAGTGGGACCAGCTCGTTAAATTTGGAGACGAAAAACGGTTCTGGACTATGATCGACCAGTTACTAGGCTACAATAAAGACACGAGCATGAATGGCAGCTTATCCGTCCACGAGCTCATGCATCAGGTCTTCCTCACCTATTTAGGGACGGAACTTGGCCAGTCTATGCCAAAAGAACTTAAACCCTACATGCTTGAAAAAAATAATCCGATAGTGATCTTCATCAATCAGTGGATGAATACGAAAAACAAAGAATCAGCCTTTTACTTTGTCTCCACAGTCGTTGAAAGTGCATGGGACTTTGATAATCTCTTACATGATCTTCCAAGTGAAAAGCTGTCTGAGTGTGAGACATTTAAATGGTTCGACCATGAACTCATCGACCGATCTGTGCAATCAATTCAAATGCATGTCAGTGATAGTGACCGATTATTGCCGATCCTAGCTAAACGACGCAACACTATCTGGTTCGACCACTTTACAATTAGTTATACCTTCTTGAAATGGGCGATTCAATTGAACCATTACACAGAAATCTTTGAAGCCGACTGGCAGGGGATGGCAGAAACGCGTGAACTTTGGCAGTATTACAGTGACCAAGGTTATCACGTGGATACTGCTTACCGTAAAATTACTGAATTCTATGATGACCTCGATTCTGACCAAAAGGATACAGTCAGACCGGTAAAGGATCAGATGGAAAGACTTTACGTGAACCAGTATCTGAATGACTTTACAAAGAAATGGGACATGTACTTCAAAAACACCCACACTTTTGATTCAAACAAACTGCAGGCTAACTTCTTTGATAATGAAGTGAAGCCTTATCTAGCTAACGAGAGGCGTATTGTTGTCATTATTTCGGATGGCTTACGCTATGAGGCGGGTAAAGAGTTATACCAAGAGTTAACAAAAGAGAAGCGGTTCAACGGAGAAATCGACTGGATGCAAACAGAACTTCCTTCTATTACTTCGGTTGGTATGGCAAGTCTGCTTCCACATCACTCACTAGAATTTCAAACAGATGGTACTGTCTTAGTCGATGAGATGAAAACGATAGGACTCGCTAACCGTGAGGCTATATTGAAAAAGAATGGCCATCCTGAAGCCCTTGCATTAAAAGCGACAGACATTGATCAAATGACTAAGGACCAGTTAAGAGAGACGATGGCTGGCAAGAAGCTGGTATACGTTTACCATAACAAAGTGGATGCTATAGGGGATCACTTACCAACGGAAAACGATGTTTTTAAAGCAACGAGGGATTCAATCAATGACTTGATCCAATTAATGAATCGCTTAACAGGGGACGTCAGTATTGGCGCCTTCTTGGTTACCGCAGATCATGGCTATCTCTATACACGATCTGCTATCTCAAGCAGTGATAAAGTTTCGGTTAATAATAATTTAGATGCCTGGGTAAAAAATAAACGCTTTATATTATCTGAAAAAGAAGAGGATCATTACAGCGGACTGAGTTTCACCCTGTCAGAACGTTTAGATAATACCGGCTACATCACAGTACCGAGAGGCATGAACCGGTTTGCACTGCATGGAGGCGGCTATCAATATAGTCACGGGGGACATCTGCCACAGGAAATGATGGTACCTTTACTCCGAATCAAGACAGACCGCAGCCGTAACGAAATACCTGAAGTCGATGTCTCACTGATCAGTCAGACACGGACGATCACAAACAATATTGTCTGGTTATCTTTCCTTCAAACAGAGCCGGTGTCAGAACAGAAGAAAGAGAAACGACTAAACCTTTATTTTGAAGATGACAAGGGCAGAAAAATCTCTAATGAATTAACACTCATTGCAGATAGAGAAAATAAAGCAAGTGATGAACGTGTCTATACGGAAAAGTTTGTTCTACTCAACGAATCTTACAGCTCCATTGATACGCATTACTTTGTTATGGAGAATGCGAATGATGAAGAGGATATTATTAAAGAACGGTTCAAACTAGATTTGATTGGATGACGTTTGAAAAAGCGAGGGACGAAATGAAAAAATCTGAAGAAGAAAATTTAGAGGACGTAATTTACGGAGAAAACTATTATTTCATCGCCGGTTATACCAGCGGCGGTGCGCCTTATAGCATAACTATGGAAGAAGCCAGAGAACAAGGACTGCTGGAAGAAAATGAGTTGAGTAATGATGAAGATGATGAAGATTTAGAGTTGCCGTTTTAATTACAAATGACCTTCAAGGGAGAAACTATAGTCTCCAGTTGAAGGTCATTTTAATTTATGTTGATCTCTATTATCCACGTTGATAGCACTCAATAAAAGCAGTTCCTTTATACCAAAAGATGAGAGAGTACCAAAATCTTTGCCGCTAGAATTATACAATCAAAAATGTTCCTTTATACCAAAAGATGAGAGAGTACCAAAATCTATGACCTTCATTGCATCGCCATAATTCAGTTCCTTTATACCAAAAGATGAGAGAGTACCAAAATGCGATTACACAGGGAAGAAAAAGCAAGGGTTTGTTCCTTTATACCAAAAGATGAGAGAGTACCAAAATAAGGTTTTCTAGATGATAACAAGGATTATGGTTCCTTTATACCAAAAGATGAGAGAGTACCAAAATTGCGATTCTTTCTGCTCGAGTTCGTCCAGGGTTCCTTTATACCAAAAGATGAGAGAGTACCAAAATCACGAGCCCCAATCAGTTCCGGGTCTTTGTGTTCCTTTATACCAAAAGATGAGAGAGTACCAAAATCCTTTCTGTCATTTGTGTCTGATTCCCGCCGTTCCTTTATACCAAAAGATGAGAGAGTACCAAAATTATTTGCTATCGACGAGCCGATACAAGTAAGTTCCTTTATACCAAAAGATGAGAGAGTACCAAAATGGCGGTTTCGTGAGTTATCCGGTAGTTACAGTTCCTTTATACCAAAAGATGAGAGAGTACCAAAATTGCATTTATATTGTCAGAAATTCCTGACCAGTTCCTTTATACCAAAAGATGAGAGAGTACCAAAATCAATCATGGCAACAAATGCAACGGCTGTTGTTCCTTTATACCAAAAGATGAGAGAGTACCAAAATCTACAGGTATAGAAGCTAATGTCAATTATGTTCCTTTATACCAAAAGATGAGAGAGTACCAAAATGCCAATTTCATTATACCTTAGATTCAATTACTGATTCAATGAATCGTTTATATTCTTGAGGGATCCCCATGAAATCAACTTTTAAGGGCAGTTCAGTTACATAAATCATTAAGAATACATAGATGAAATGTCTTAAGTTATCCACAGATGAATTAGATAAATCAATCGTTTTATCCTTACTGTTTTCCACAATAGTTATATACCAATTTAAGGAGATGTCAAAATCTTTTTCATCGAACACAAACGGCAAAAGTGATGCAATTTGTTCCTTTTTTCGACTGATTAATAATTGGTTTATTATTCTATTCTTATAGATCAAATTTGTAGTTCCATCAAACGAAAAATTACCAACAAGTATGAAATAACTAGATTGTCTTTCGAGTAGATTGTAAAGTTCACTTAATTCTTTTTTGCCTAATACTTCTTCAGGATGAATAAGTATGAAAATATGTCTTTTATCTGGAATAAATTTTCTGGTCAAGTTAATTTGCTGAACCATTCCATCTAGCTGACTTCCCATGTTGGTTTTCCACTTTAAATGTTCTTCAACTATTTTCTTTGGAAAATCATCCAGTTGAATTTTTTGAGAATAACCGAGTTCGTGACTCAATAATTCAACTTCTTCCTGTAATTCTTCCCAACTATCAACTAGGTTTTTATAGAAAGGAGAGAGTTCTAGATAAGCAGTAAACAAATTTTTAAGATTAGACTTTGTATTTACTGAGTCAGTAGAGTGATATTCATCAGAATAAGACAAAATGTTTAAACAATAATCATTAACATTAAGTTTTTCTTCACCTTCATAAATATCAATTCTTTTGGAGTCAAATGTTTGCCTAAATAGCTCAATTACTTCCAGCCATTTATCTACTTTTCCTTTTAACAAGGTCACTTCGCTCATTAAAAGAGTAGTAGATTTGGAATCATCGATTCGCCATTCCTTCATAATATCACCATTGTATTATCAGTTAATGTTTGTTCGGTCAGCGTCTGGTCCCCGACAAGCAAGTACATTTTATTGTACTGTTTTTCTGTTACAGCCATTGCTCGAATTGATCCATGCTTTGGCAAATTATGTCTTAGAGTCATCATATAAGTATCTAAAGAACTGCGGTTAGGAAATATCTTTGAATAAACTGAAAACTGAACCATAGTAAAGCCGTTGGTAATTAAATATTTTCTGAACCTCGCATAAGTGCGCCGTTCACTCCGTGTATTCATTGGCAAATCAAAAAATAACATTAAACGCATAAATCTATATGGCGATCCCATTAGCTGGGTAAACCAGTAAATCGGGATTTTCTTCATCCATACTTTTAATAAAACTCTGGATGAGAATAGATATAGCATTTAATAGTGTCTGTTTTTGATTGCCAATCAAAATTTTATTATTGCTAATTAAATACACGAGTTTTTGTTTTGTTTTCATGTCTAGGTAATCTTTTTCATTCATTAATACAGCTATCCATAGATCTATAACAGGTCTAAATGGTTCAATTAAATCATCTGCTAGATTAAATGCATTGTATTGATTCGCGTGTCCAATACCAAGACCCGGATGTAAGCCAGAAGCAATTAGGCTGCGTGCGATAGTCGAGCGCAATACAATATAACCATAGTTTAATCCTGAATTAATGCCATCTAAGCTGTTACGATCTCGAATAAAAGAGGGGCCAAAAAGTTCTTTAAAATACAGCTTTGCCGCATGACCTTCACGGTTAGAGTGATCAGCTTGCTGCACCGTTTCTGCCAAACTATATAATTGATGGATCACTGGCTCATTCCGCTTTAAATGAACGAGAACTGAGGCTTGATTATAAATTTTAATCTGAATGATTTGTTTCCACATTTCTTCCATAGTATCAGACGACCAATTGATTTGTTTTTTTAATACTTT
The DNA here is from genome assembly GCF_054784355.1 of Alkalibacterium psychrotolerans. Classification (NCBI taxonomy): domain Bacteria; kingdom Bacillati; phylum Bacillota; class Bacilli; order Lactobacillales; family Carnobacteriaceae; genus Alkalibacterium; species Alkalibacterium psychrotolerans. The sequence continues at coordinate 7,818 of NZ_BAAGPH010000047.1, forward strand.
GGAGGATTGATGATGACTGTGAGGGGAGAGCACATAAGAATTAGGTAAATGTTTGTCATCACAAAAAACTAGTAAAATATGATACTTAGATAATTTATTGATAAGTCTACCCGTTACAACGGTCTGCTGATTATCGACAATAATTGTATGTATATCAGACAGAGGGATAAGAATTTCTGATTCGTCACGGACCACCTTTAAATTATCCAAATATAACTTTAATTGGTCTGCCTTTTCAATATATACAATGCGCCAACTCATATTACTCACCTCTTTTAATAGAATTAGATACCAAAAAAGCCCCAATTAAGGGGCTGATCTGTGATCTCGGCATAAAGCCTTTTTTTGGTAGGTTCTCTCAACCTTTGGTATAAAGGAGTCCTCCGTCGAGGACATCTTTATCATAGCAAGAGAACACCCAGATGTAAACCCTTTATTTTATATAGCAGGAATTTTATCCTGAAATTTTTCTTTTTCGACTAAAAATTCATTTCCTAAAACATCAACATTATATTTTTTGATTTTTATAAATGAAGATATATATACTGTAAGTCTATCTGATGATATGGCATTTACATCTTGTAACTCTAACCTACTTAATTTGGGATTATTGTCCCCCCTAAACAATTTGTCATAACCCACCAACACTTTTTCTTTTTCACCTGTTTCTGGATTCTCTAACTTTTCGTATTTGCTATAAGAAATACGGTCATTTTTGTAGAAACTATACTGGAATTCGTATGAATCATCGATTTGTTTGTAAGAAGCAGCAAGTCCTTCTTTGCCGTAATACTTGTCTTTATCTAATACATAATAATCGCCTTCCTTTTTAAACCAGTTGTACGGAACACCCAAGTATTTATATTTACCGTCTTCGTTCATATAAACATCAATGCGGATGCTTTTTCGACTGAGCAGCACAACATCTCGTTTGGATTCAGGAAACTTATGAGAAATATCGACATGAATACCCAGTTTATTATCCAGATACTTTAAGCCTTTAACAGGCACTTTGCCATCTTTTTTAATATAGCCATGCTGCTTTTTAAAATCCTGAAACGGGTTATCGGCATGACTGTGTTCCTCGATTATTTTCATTAGCAGTTGCCAGGTTTTAGGATCATGCTGCGCCATTAAAAAACTGTCGGGATTTTTATCAATCTTTTTCTTCAAAGCATCAAAGCTTTTTTTATCTAATGCATAGATATCTTTTACTTTTCCTACGGTATGTTTTTCTCCGTCTTTAACACGCGTAGAATAGAGGGTCTGATTAGTCATCGTCCGATTAGGCTTTCGGTCTACTTTATGAGAATATTTCACTTTATTTTCATAACTTCTTAAACGATTAATAAATTGAAGAGTAGGGGAGCTGAAAATTTTCTCTTCACTAATGATTTCCCCGGTTTCTTTATCAACGACTATACCTTCTCGGTTAAAGTCAACAGCATTTAATTGTTTTAGAATAGGTGTCGCTCCAACTGCAGCTACGATTAGTGCATCGATAGCATGATGAGCATGACTTTCATCTCTATCTTTATGAAGTCGTGCACGCCTTCTTAAGGCTGAAGTAAAGCTACCACGGATGGATAAAACTTTGGTGTCGATTTCGTTATTTGCATAAAAAGTTCGAAGGTTTGAAGAAAAACTTCTCATGGCGTATCGTGTATCAACCAAATTACGACTAATAAATTCTTTTTGAATTTCTGGATCTCGTTGAACATCTCTTATTTCGAGTAAATAATTGAGTTTTAACTTTGAAATTTTCTTAGATTGAAACAGGTTAGTACAATCAGCCTTAAACGTATCAAAAGAGCGGGTGGCTTTTCCGCTAGTAAAGTATTGATGTGGAGTCTTTTGTCCTTTATGCTGGTTCTCCTCACGAAGACATAACACTTTATTTTGCTGGCTATCATCAAACGAATACGAGAGAGGTATGATATGGTCAATCTCAAAACGAGACATATCATTCACTATGTCCTGTGGCAAAATCTGTCGGCCAGAGTAGATACACTTATAGTCCTGCTGATCCATTAATTTTAAAGCCATCATCTGATTCCCTTTGAGTTTTAGTTCTTTTAATTCTTTCACCTCTAAGAGGTTAGCCATCTTTTTCTCAAACGCACCTATTCTTTTCTGAGCATCGTTGTATTTTCTTTTGCCTTCATCGCTATTTTTTTCTCTAGCCATTTCCACCACAACGTAGGCTAATTCACCGTGCTTTTTGCGTACTGCATTCGTTATTTTGATTGCTTCGCGGTGGGCACGTCTTGCAACAGTACTTAGTATTGCCTCATCATCAAACTGAATGCTTGAGCCTTGCTGCAGTTTTTCCAAGCGAGATTTTCCTAGCCCATGTTCGGTGAATAATACCATCTGATTTTTATTTGTTTCCCATAGCTCAGGTAAAATCAACTCCATACTTTTTTCGATAGGGCATGATACTCCTTAAAGGAGGTGTCTTGAATCAATGCCTGAGCAACTTCTGCCAAACCATCACCATAGGTATCATTGAATAAATCTGTTAATTGTTCTTGTCGGCGGGACATACTTTTTTCGGCTGTCAGAATTTCAGCTATTCCATCAAGTAAATCTCTATTTTCAAAAAAGCCATGAGGCAAATCAATATCTTTCAGTAGATTATTTAATTGTTTAAATCCCGTGAATTCAGTAAAAATCGGCTTATTTGTTTTCATATCCAATCGTGCACCTTTTATATCCAACTCATTAGATAGGCCAATAGATTTTGCTATTCTTTTCAGAGTTAGTTTAGTGCCCTTTTTAGCAAACACATTTATCAATTCTGTTTTCTTTTCTTGAGGTAGTGCAGTCATTTCTCCCGTATCATCAGCTGGATAGCGTATATTATTTAAATCATTAAGTAAATTAAAGAGCTCAGCAGTATACGCTTTTTTGGGTATACGCAGCTCATCGGTAAAGTAAGTTCCGCGACCTCGCATTTTATTTATCATGGTTTCATTTTGCAGAACTCCGTATTCATCAAAGAACCATTCACCATAAGGAGTGGGGGACTTTTTGGAACCAGGGCCCTCGTAGTACTGTCTGCGACTGCTAATTAAATCTATAGTTCCTTCAATAAAGTCATCAGTAATCATACTATGATACGGCCGCTGGAAAGCGAGTAAAGCTTTGGCTTCATCGATATAGTCACTTGTTTTAAAGCGATTAGTATGGTCTCTGACTGGTTCACTGTTTTTTAATTTAGCATATTGAATATCGATAATATAAGCTTCTTCTAGTTTTTTAGCATTTCTTTTAAGCTGTTCCTTAGTTGACAGTTCATTTCCGGATGTTTTTTCATCTTCTTCCGGTGTATCAATCGTTGTTCCGCGTCGTTTAATCAAGTGATAAAGAGCAGCCGCAAGTTCCTGTTCGCTTAATTCTTTCCTCAAACCGAAGTAACGGCTTTTGTATGGATCTATATTTTCTATTTGTGTGCATGACAGTCCGTTTTCTTCAAGGAAATCCCTAGCCCGTTCAAGTCGATGCTTACGCCGACGCTTAAGACGTCTGGCTCCACGGAAACTTCTACGTTCCTCATTGGCATTACGCGTAGCTTCTTCAAAAAGCCTTACACCTGCATTGATAATTTCATTGGTTTCTTTGTTAATTATTCCCCAACCCACACTTGAAACACCGATATCAATTCCTAATACTAAATTACTCATTCATTATCCTCCAGACATATTTTTTTATATATTTTATTGTAACATGAAAGGGATTACAATTCGCTTATCAATTATACTTTATGCGATATATAAATGGTATACTTTAATTAACTTACATAATATTACAATAGGAGGCATTGAATATGGAGAATTCTTCTGTTTTGCAAGTAGAGGTTAAGTCATACCAGTCTTTAGCTGATTCAGATTTTAATCTCTATAAAGCTATTTTTGATATCGAAAATGAAATTAATTTATTATCCAGTCAGGCTGATAGGAATGANGAAGTTGACCAGTTTGTTGTTAAAACAGCAAAAATGCTTGGGTCAAAATCTAATGATCTAGAATCTTCTGTTCGCTTTCTTGAAAATAAATTCCCGATTCCAAGCGACGGTAATACTGCAGATTTAGGTGGAAGCCTTCAGCATCATCTACGTGATTTTGCTCATCATCCTACAATAGTTGGTCTAATGTTTTCTCTTTTGACCCAATTTACATATAAGTCATATGGAACTAACACAATGGGGCAATTTAAGGTGGTTGATGTTCCTGAAAGAAGTAAAGTGTTTATTGGTGATGATGTCCCGTCAAAAATTTATAAAGGTACAATAACATGGTTTTTCCACCTTGTGAGTGACATGGCAGGGTCAAGTAATACAGTAGGCAAAAGTGGCGGTACAGGCATACCCGGTCCATTGCTTTCAATAGCTAAAGAGCTATCTGTTTTACCTTTTTTTAAAGAACTAGTTGTTAAAGATCGCTCACTTTCTGTCTTTTTATCTAAGTTGTTTAATGGTACTTTACTAGCAAAACGAGATCAGAATGGAAACATAATCAAAGGAGAAGAACTTCGCTTCGATTTACGAGGCGAGATGGGGTTAGGAATTGAAGTCAGCCGTCAGGCATTACCAGTAATTGCAAATGAATGTATGGTGAGAAGTTTTTACTTTATTAGACGACTGGGTCTTGAAATGCAGAAGTGCCCAATTCATTCAGTGAGTGATTTAAAACAAATTGAATGGGAGAGTGTTAAACCAACTAACAATCCTACTCTTAGCCGGATGCTTATAATTTCAACTGGCGTGTTTACCTCAATAGATATTGGGGAAGCTTTTATTTCTCAAAAAAACTGGATAGCTGTTAACTATATAGGCGTAGGTCGATTTATGGTTGCTGTAGGTTCTGAGATTTCTTGGGGATTAAGCAAGAGAGACTTAGTAAATATTAGAGAAATATACAAAGTTATCGAAAGAAATACTTATTCAGAAATAGATAACAACATTAACAATAGGATTGGTGAAGCTATGACTGAAGATAATTTTGGGTTAACCTTGGAACAAACAGAAATACTTTATAATCTAGAATACTACAAGACACTGAATGATATAAGAACTACAAAAACACCCAGAAAAACAGAAGATATTAAAGTTTTGAAACATTTATGGATTAACGAATGGAAAGAAACCATGAGTAAAAACTTTGCAGGCTTTGTTAATATTCAGGATGCTGAGCTTAGATGGTTTACAGAAGAAGAGTTAAAAAAAGTCATCGAAACTAATCAACCAACCAATAGATGGTTTAAATTAGTTTTATTAGAGGTTATGCTGTTCGAACCTTATTATACTTTGGAATTGGAAGAAGATAATAAAGGAAAAACTAAACCAGACAACAAATACAAAATAATTCAAAATAAATTAAACGGGTACAATAAAAAAGCAGGGGATCATTTCATTGATTCATTTTTCGTTGAGAGTTATTATCCCAAAAATTATATTTTCAGGTTGCGTAAAACATACAATAAAATGATCAACGAATTAAGCGAAACTTTAAAAACTGCCCTGTTATCACTTTCAGTAACTTCTCTTATAACTATTTTAACGGTTGTCACAGCAGGTGCCTTTGCGCCAGCTATTGCCGTTACTTTGGTTGGATCTAAATTTGTCGGACTCAGTGGAGCTGCTTTAACTGCTGCCTCACTTGCTTATTTAGGTGGCGGAGCTGTAGCTGCCGGAGGTGCCGGTATGGCAGGAGGCACTATAGCGATAGTTGGTGGTGGCGCTCTATTAGGAGTAGGCGTTGGTACGAGTGTTGGTGGAGCCGTGGGTGTATTTGGACTACTAGGTAAAAAGAATACTATTAAACAATCAGCTAAACTACTAGTATCGATTAGAGAAATCTTTCTAAATGATGAACATGATACAGCTTATTCTAATACTGTTTATGAACAATACGTAAGTAAAATAATGGAAATCGAAAAAGGTATAGTTGAATTAAATATGCAAGTTGACGATCTGACAGGACAAGAAAAGAAACAACTTCAGACTAAAATTAAAAATGCTGAAGAATCAGTAAAAGCAATGAAAATCGCTAAAAATAGTATGAAAAAATTTATTAGTTCATTCGAAGTTGGTAAGGAATACGAATAATTGTAAGTGAATGATTCATATAGAGAAGTAACCGAAATTGCACAAATCGCTTGAGAATATAAACTAATCACCAAAAAGTCTATGACTCAAGTCAACTGTGAAGTGTATAAAAGCAATTGACCTTATGACTAGAAGCATAAACCAAAAAAGCTTATAATATAAGTAAGAAAAGAAAAGCGTTGGCCCATCCGGATTAATTCATCTCACAACTTTATAGCAATTTGTTAAACTGAACATTATTCATTGCTGATAATAGACAGAACAGACGATGCATTATAAAGGAGGAGGTGTCATTATGTCTAGCAAACGGTACGAAGACATAAAAAGAAAATCCGATAACAACGTGGAGCTTACGACGAGTGAGCATCATGAGCTATTAAAATACGACGCCCCAGAGTATTATGACAAACTGACGAATATTTTAAATAATTGGGAAGACATGGATCAAGATGTTTTTAAGGCGTTATTCGATCAATTAGAACCGCAGGAACAGGAATACGTAATGGACTATGTCAACACATGGGACGACCCGATTTAATAAGTTTTAGTATTTTCAAATGATTATGTCAAAGCACTCTAATATTCGTTTATAAGCCGGCCAAGACTAGATTGCTTAGACTTGGTCGGGTTGTTTATTAATGAGTGCTGTCTGGGTAAAGACCAGAAACTGAGAAAAGGAGAGTAAAGCATTTGTTGAAAAAAGAAGTATCTGCTGTACCTGGATATGTAGCAGAGTGGTATGAGAATGCATTCTTTAGTAAGCATTCAGAAATTTCTAACGCTTTCTACAATGCAAAAATGCGTGCTATTAGAAGTACCGCAATGACCTATTTTAATTTTGACCTATTAAGCGACTGGGAGACGTCCTTCTACCATGAACCTCCAGGAAATGTCAGCGAATGGGTTTTGAATAACCGACTGGTAACCCTTAAATTTATAGTCTTAAAGTAATTGAAGCAGTGTTTATTTTTGAGTCTACTGTAGTTAGATAATTTATTTTTTTAAATTCCAACTTTAGGAGTGATCCACTTGCCAAAAGAACTGCTTTTAATCCGTCACGGTAAAGCTGAAGATCGGAATGCAGATAAGAATGATGTCTTAAGAGAGCTGACTGAAAATGGTAAAGAAGAGTTTTCTGATTTCTTAGATACCGTTGGTGACAATCTTAATACAGATAAAGACATTGTGGTTTGGACAAGTCCTTTAATACGGGCTAGGCAGACGGCTAATATTTTCACGGAAGCTTTTGACTTAGACAGTGCAGAGAAAAAAGAATTCATCGCTAATGGGGACTTCAATGCAATGACTACGGAAATCAGCAAGTTGGGATCTGACACAAGAATAGTCTGCGTTGGTCATGAGCCGTCTTTAGGCTACTGGGTAGAAGAGCTGACCGGTTCCGAGTATTCTATTAAAAAAGGCGGCATGGCTCTTATACAATTGCAGATGAATAATCCGACTAAAGGAAAGCTCCTGTGGGAAAGCAATACAAAAGTTTCCGATAAAATAATGAATGGTGAGTTAGTAAATGCACAGGAAAAAAAGGAGCTATCATTAGAAAATCTGCTTAGTCAAGTGACAGAAAAAAACAGGCATGACACGATTGTATGGGGCGAGGATGTAGGAAAAGAGAAATTCTAGAAACCTCCCAAGTTCTCCACTTATTGAATACCAAGAATATTCTTTTCCTTTTACGAGAGGAGACCTTGGACTATAGAATCTTAGAAGTTGAAGAGGGTTTTGTCAGATTCGTAATTTAATATGCATTTGAGAAATTGACTCAGTCGGTAAGTAACGATTGAGTCTCTTTTTTTAATGACAGAACTTCTTGTTCTTTCCCTTCAATAACTATGCTAAACTTAACTTAAATAATTTGGCTGCGGCTAAAAAAGGACTGTTCATATGGCGTTTAATAAAGTGAAAGAAGCAGCGTACCTCACGGCGGAGAATTGTGCCCGTTACCGTGTAATTTTGCGCTATTTTTATATCCAGCATGAACGTATGAGAGAGTTTATTTTTCCTGAAGAAGTGATGACTCATGTGAGAAGTCAGGATGGGTTTTCTGACTACGAAGAAGATAATCTGCATATTGATTTGAACCAGCTGGTTAAATGGGGAAACTTGACTCCCAGACAAGAATTGGGCAGTTCGAAGACGATAGAAGAGTACAAGAAAAAGAGATTTCGGTATCAGCCGACGCCTTATACCATTGAATTCGAACGAATGCTCACTGAAATGGAAAACAAAGAAGAAGTATTCGGTGGCGTGCTCGAGCGGACGCAGTTTAACAGGCTGTATAGCTATCTGCAGGAAATGGAACTAGTCGTTTTGAAGAATAAGACGATTGCGGATGAGGAAGCAAATCAGTTGTGGGAAGATATTCAAACGTATTTCCGCCAGATTGTTGAGAATACGTCAGACTACATTGGCTACATCAGCAGTGAAGAAGTTGAAGAACGAATGAAAACAGAGGCGTTTTTAACCTATAAGGATCAGTTTACTGCTTATTTGAGGGAATTCATTAGAGCGATGCAGTCGACGTCTGAGCAAATCAGAACGATTCTACAGCAGTTACAAACGGAGCATCTGTATCACTTTTTTGAACAGGTCTGGCGCCACAAAACGCAGGCTAGACTCGAGGAAGTCGATGTGTCGCACGAAGCGAAACCGTTTGAGGAGTACACCGGTCGCTGGCTTGCTGTTCAGTCATGGTTTAGAGGGACGCAATCCTATGGAAAAAGTGAATCAGAGATGCTTTTGGAGCGGACAACTGATGCTATTCGAAAAATAACGCAAGTTGTTCAGCGCATGGGGGAGCGCAACCAGAATTTACGCAGTCGTCGCGAGGAATACCTTCACCTGGCCAGCTGGTTCAGCGAACTGGATGACATAGAAGAAGCCCATAAACTTTATGCAGTTGCCTTTGGGTTTGATCACACAAGGCATTACTTTATCGACCAGAATCCTTCTGACAATTTATACACCGATACATGGGAACTTGATCCAATGATTCACACCACTAAACCGATGATTCGCACATACCGCGAAAAGACCCGGGCCAATGTTGTTGTTGACCGGTCAAAAGAAAGATTGCAGTCCAAGGAACTATTTTTGAAAGAAAAACAGCTCGAACAAAAATGGATTGAGCAGTACATTAAAGGTCAGAAAATAGAACTGGAAACGATTAGTTCTGTTCAGCCGGCTGTAAGGCAGATTTTCTTGAACTGGATAGGTAAAGCCATGGGTCATAAAGACCGGACTGTTCAGACTGATCTCGGCTTGAAAATCAGGTTGCATTTTAAAGAAGGCCGCATTAGTCTGAATGCTGAAGACGGAAGCATAGATATGCCCAATGTGTGGTTTGAGATAATCGGTAATGAAGGAGGGGATGGTCATGCTTGAAACAGGGTTCAATGAGCATCAGCAAACTGCTTTAGGTTTACTGTTTGAAAATTACTGGATACTCAGGCAAGATGAACCATCTAATTACCAGCTGATTCGAGAAAATGAAAAGGCACTTAGACGGTATGTTTCTGAAAAGTTAGGCTATTCTTTAATCATTCATAAAGATTTTATCAAGCTGGAAAAAGTTCCAGTTAATCCAAAAAGCTGGATGGGCATACAAGACTTCCAGCAGCCAAGGGATTATGTCTTGTTTTGCTGCGGACTGGCTTATCTGGAAAATCGCTCAGTCGAGGACCAGTTTCTCTTGTCAGAACTGGCAAAGGACTTAGAAGAAAGTTACCCCGGCTTAATAAAAATAGATTGGACGAATTATCAGCACCGTCAGTCTCTTGTCAGAGTACTCAAAAAGATGGTCGAGCTGAACTGCATTCGAGAAGTGGACAGTTACTCCGGTGGGATTGAGGAGTTTGCCCGCTTTGAAGAACAGGAAGTTCTCTATCAGGGAACCATTTATTCGCGTTACTACATGCGCAACCATCTGCATTCACTGAAAAGCTGTCAGACTACCGAAGATATTTTAAAAATGGACTGGGAAAGAAGTCAGGATGACACGAGAAGAAAACGGGTGTACCGCAAGTTGCTAGTCGAGCCTGTCATGTACCGAACTGAACTCGACGACGAAGACTTTGACTATATCAGGCGCTACCGTAACCGAGTAAGGGAAGACATTGAAGAACATACCCCCTTTGAACTAGAAGTCACAAAAAATGCCGCTATGGTGACTCTTCCTGAACCGAAACAGCTCTATGAAAGCTACCCTGACCGCAAAGCTTTATCGTTAGTCAGCTTGCACGTTCAAAGTTTTCTCCGCCATAACCTGGAAAAGTTTGAAGTCAGCGCGTTTGGAGACATTAGATTGACTGATGCGCAATTTAAGCAAGTCATTGAAGATGTTTCATCAGAGTATAAGTCAGGCTGGAGCATAGAATACAGAGAAAAAAGTGGATTAAAAAAAATCGCAGGAGATGTGTTGACTCATTTAATTGAGTGGTCTTTTGCACGAATAGAAGAAGAGACTGGTTTAATTGTACTGATGCCGGCTATAGCACGTATGAAAGGACAGTATCCAGATGACTTTGAGGAGGAAGCAGATTAGTGATAAAGAATGAAAACAAGTGGGTAATTAATCGAGCCGGCTTGTTCAACTACTGGTATTACGAAGATGAAGTGTTTGATTTCGCTGAAGGTAAGCTTCTTTTAAGAGGAAACAATGGGGCAGGTAAATCGGTCACCATGCAGAGCTTTTTACCTGTGTTACTCGATGGATCAACTCGCCCGGAAAGGCTAGACCCCTTTGGTTCCAGAGCCCGTCGCATGGAAGATTATCTGCTAGGTGAAAAAGAGGTGACAGACCTTGATGAACGAACAGGTTATTTGTACATGGAATTTAAACGAGAAGAATCCGATCAGTATATCACAATCGGAATCGGACTGAAGGCGAGAAGAGGTGCCCAGCTTAACTTCTGGGGATTCATCGTGACAGATAATCGTCGAATTGGTAAAGATTTTAATTTGTATAATTCAGAGAAGCATGAAGGCGAGAACGTTAAGATTCCTCTTTCGAAAATTCAAATGCGTAATCAGCTGAATGATGGTGGACAGCTGGTCGAGACTAGAAAAGAATACGCCAGTCTAGTGAACCAGCATATTTTCGGCTATGAAACAATTGAGGAATACGAAGATCTCATTAAACTGCTTATACAGCTTCGCAGTCCTAAACTATCAAAAGATTTCAGACCGACCGTTATTTATGACATTCTGGAAGAAGCTTTACCCCCCTTATCCACTGAAGACTTGCGTCATCTGTCTGACACGATTGAACAAATGGATCAGACTAAGCAGCAGCTCGAGCAGCTGGACCGTGAACACGAAGCGATTTCAACACTGAACAAGGCCTATACGAATTATAACCAGAAAGTGCTTTTTGATCAGGCAAGCGGGTTTAAAAGAACAACAGATAGTTATCAATCGGAGGAAGAAACGTATACGACGAGACTCACTGAAAAACAGGCGCTTGAAAATAGATTAACTCATTTGGATAAAGAGCTAGCCAATCACGAGATAGAAAAAGCTGCGGCAGATAAACAGCGTCAGCGCTTAAATCAGCATAAAGTATGGGATCTGGAAAAAGAATACCTTGAAAAAACCGAAGAATTAAATCAGGAAGTACAACGATTAAAGCAGGCCCAGTTGCGTCTAGATACTGCGCGTAAAAAAGAGTATGATTCACGCGAACGCCTTGACACCTTGGATTTAAAAGGGCAAAAGCAAGAAGAAGCGTTGACTGACTTACTCGCGGATATGGCAGACAGTGCTGACGAGGCTTCTTTTCTTAATAGTCATGAGTTACACTCAAAGGACTTTACCGAACAAATGAGTACTGCTTTTGCCTTTGAAGCGTGGGATAGACAGGCTGATCGTCACCTCAGTGCGCTTGAAGACGTGACAGATAAACTTCGGGAACTAGAGATTTTAAAAGACTCATTTAAAGTAAAAGACCGTGAATTAGGAGAGGCCTCCCACCATTTAGATGACAGGCAGCTTGAAGAGCAGGACTGGCTTGACTGGCTAAGAGAAGAAAAGAATAAGCAGTTAAACGCTATATACAATTGGGTTCAAGATGCCGATTACCTGTCAGTGCCTGAAGAGACCATGCAGAAAATTTCCAGGGCGATGAGTCAGTTGTTTAAGGATTCTCGCTATGAAGATGTCCGTGAACCTGTGCGAGAAAGCATTAACCGCTATGAATCAATTAAGCGAGAAGAAATAGCTAACCTGCAAGCAACTATCACAGCACAAAACAAGTTGTTGGATGAACTGACTCTTGAATTAAATGAATGGAAGAATAAAAAAGACCCTGATCCAAAAACGCCCGATTTAAGTAAAGAATTTCGTGACGAATTAGTACGTAAGGGTGTTTCAGCGGTTCCTTTATACAGTGCTGTTGAGTTCAGGCCTGATATTGGTGAAGAAACGCAGAAAAGAATTGAAGCAGCTTTACTAGACTCGGGACTTTTAGACGCGTTAATTACGAATGAAGACGTTGATGTCTTACATGACCGTATTTTAACACCTAACCCTCAAATGATGGCCTATACTCTGGCAGATATATTAAAGCCCGATATAGATGATTCGCAAGGTATTTCAGATGAGCATGTGGACCAGATTCTCAGAAGTATCTTGATAGATGAGTCCAGTCGTGAAACATTATCCATATCAGAAAAAGGGTATTATTCTATTGGTTTAATGAGAGGGCACGCATTACCAGTAGATACTGTCCGCTTCATAGGAAAACAGGCCCGAAAAAGATACCGGGAGAACCAAATTATTCACCTCCAGGATTTGATTGAAAAGGAAAATAATCAACTAAATGTGTATCAGGACAAGCAAGATCATTTAAGAAAGCTGATTGAAGAGGCAAGGTTTGATTTTTCTAAGTTTCCTGATGATAAGGATTTAGCTGAGGGTCATAAGCAGCTTACTCTTATTCAAAACACGATTTCACAGTTAACTAGACAGATTGAAAAACTGTCAGAAGACGTGAAGGCTATCGGATCCGATTTACATTCAAAGAAACAGATACTCATACAGGAAACGCGCTCCTATAATCTCGAACTTTCTTTGATTGCTTATCAAAGTGCCGTAAAGCAAATGCGTCAGTATGAAAAGGATCTCGGAGAACTCAAACGGGTGCACGGAGAGCTGAAAAATATTATTGTCAGACAAGAAGAACTAATTGTCAGACTTAATGAACTGGAAGAAGAGTTAATCAGCTATAAAGGGGACATTAATGTTTACAAGAGTAGCGTTCAGCACCTAGAAAAAGATATTGAGTATATCAATCAGCAAATTGAACAAGAAGGGATTAGTGATATACGCAAGCAGATCAAAGAGACTCAGGAACTGATTCAAAAACTGGAATCGTTGATTAGTGAAAACAGAACAGAGAAAGCCTCTAAAGCTAAGGAAATAGAGTATGTAACTAAAGATATCGCGAAACAGGAAGAAAGAATCCATTTCTGGGAAAAACTTAAAGAAGCCTGGGCAAGTTCTTTCTCTAATGAGTGGGCGAAGTCTTTACATGACTTCAATGAGACTACAAACTTTTCTTTAGGTGAAAAAGCTCGAGTAGTTCTGAATAATTTTCACCATTTAAAAGATCAGGACATATCGAATCTAATTGGCCGTTTGTCACGCGTAAGAAATGATCAGCTAGACAACCTTATCGAGTTTAGTCCTAGCCAGCGAACCGACCGGCTTTCGATTCCAGAATGGATGCAGCCAACACTGTCCAATAATGAGTTTGACCTTTTAGTAAAAGAATGGCAGCGTGCTTCTCAAAGAGATGTCATTGAATGTCTTTACCTTGCCAAAAGAGTGAGTCCTTATACAGTTGAGAAAGAATTAACCACGCTTAGAGACCGCCAGAAAGTATACTTGGACGAACAGGATAAACGGCTTTATGAAGAGATATTGTTCCAATCAGTCGGAAATAAACTGCGCTCACGTATCGGTCGAGCCGAACGCTGGGTCGAAGAAATGAAAGAGCTGATGGAAGCCAGAAACGACTCGTCTGGTCTACTGTTTTCGATAAGGTGGAAGCCAAGAACCGCTGAAACCGAAGATGAACTGGATACCAAAGAACTAGTAGAGCTGCTAAGATTAAATCCGCGATTTTTAAAAGAGGAAGATATAGACAAAGTCACTAAGCATTTCCGTACAAAAATCGAACGTGCAAAGAGTTTAATGGATGAGTCAACAGAGCTACAGACTCTTCTGCAGGTCCTGAAACAAGTCCTCGACTACAGACGCTGGTTCTCTTTCGAACTGAGTTTCCAGAGAACAGGCGATAACAGAAAGCGGCCTCTGACAGATAACCAGTTTTATAAGTTCAGCGGAGGCGAAAAAGCTCGAGCGATGTACATTCCTTTATTTATCGCAACATACTCCAGATACAAGGAAGCTCATCACTCTGCACCCTACCTTATTTCATTGGATGAAGCCTTTGCTGGCGTTGATGATAAAAACATTGCGGATTTATTTGAAGTGGTCGAAGAATTGAACTTTAACTATATTATCAATTCTCAAGTACTTTGGGGAGATTACCCAACCGTTTCCAATTTGGCCATCTGTGAACTTTTCCGCCCTCAAAACGCTGACCATGTCGCAGTTATTCGCTACTTATGGGATGGACGAAAACGGTCATTAATTTCTGAACAAAGTGAAGCAGGTGAATAGAGTGAGTGAAAACAATATGGAAGCCATACGCTACTTTAAATCAAAGAAACTGTATGAAAAGCTCTTTCTGGGATTCAAAAAGAAGTATGAATCTCTGGGAAAAATCGGAGGCAGTGTGTCACTCTCTTCATTTTCAGAGAAAGAGTTGAAAGAATTAGCTCAGTTTTTAGGTTTACGGTCAGATGTCCTTTTTAAAAAGAATAAAGTGACCTTGCTTCAGTTTGAAAAACAGCTTGAAAAATACCGATTTGACGACAGCGACCTAAAGCAGCTACTTGAAACATATTTTGATGAGCCGCTCATATCTAATAAAGAGCGCTTAGAAATGAAGGCAAATAAACAATGGTCTTTTATTAATTATTTAAAATTAAGGTATGAGCTTGCGGCGGTTTGGTTAGACTATCTCGAATGGAAGTCTCCAGATAGTTACTTTATTTATAGATTAATGGATGAGTCCCATGAAAAGTTTGAAACGTACGTAAGCAGCTTGGATTGCATTCTGGAAAACCTTCCGGAGAATCCTGTGAGACTCCCAGTTTTTGCCCAGCAAATAACAGGTAATCCGCATGCTTTTGACCGGAATCAAAATTTAGGTCGACTCCTACTTCACATACTGACAGTGAAACGTGCGACTTATGACCCTAAAAAAGTTGCAATGCCGGTAACTAGTGAAGCTATCAATGAGTTGCTTTTAACCTATAATATTTTAAGAGACGATATTACTAATTTTGTAACTGTTGCTAATTTGATGGCAGAAACTGATGGTCCCAGAAAAATCTTTTGGGAAGCTGCTTGTGAGACCCATACGGTTCAAAACCTGCCTATAAGAGAGCTGATGCATATTCAAAGTCTCTGTCCGTTCAATCAAGGTAAGGAAGTATGGATTGTCGAAAACTCAGGTGTGTTCTCAAGTATACTGGACGTCATTCCAGATGCGCCTTTAATTTGTACGCATGGTCAATTTAAACTGGCTGCCTGGAAATGCTTTGACTTGCTTGTTAAAAATCAGATTACACTTAATTATTCCAGCGATCTGGATCCGGAAGGTATTGGAATGGCTCAACGTTTAATCGACCGCTACCCTGATTATGTAAAGCTGTGGGAGATGACTATTTTATCTTATGATAAGTCGATTTCCATTGAAGACAGTCTATCGGAGGCTCGGATAAAAAAACTGAACCCAATTACTAATCATGATTTGTTAAGTGTCGCCTCTGAGTTAAACCGTACGAAAGCGCCCGGCTATCAGGAAGCATTACTTGACGATATGATTACGGAAGTGAAAAGTCGTTTAGCGTAATAGGGAAAGAATAATCTAAATATTAAATTTAGTAGAGTACATTACTATTATTTTGAATTAAAAAGACCCTTGAAAGACCATTATCTCATGGCTTTTCAAGGGTCTTACTATTTTGTAGTTTTATTGACAACAAAATCCTTACCGATTCTCCACCATAAACCGCTCCATGTAATACACAAACATCTGGCTATAGTAGCCGGGGAAGTATAGGTCGCTGACGTGTTCGCCGTAGGGTGTACGAATTAAGGCTAAGTCGGTGTTGCCATTGTCCAGATAAGAGTCTCTGAAGTACTCGGCTACTCTCGGATCCACGATGCGGTCCATGTCGCCTTGATAAACTAAAGCGGGCGGGCTGTTTTCATCAACTAAGAGTTCCGGGTTAACGAGTGCTTCTTCGCCGTCTAGGTTTCGGTAACTGGCCAGTCCGTTTGCCGGGTAGAGTGGGATAAGGCCGCTGACGGTCAAGCGGTCATCAAGAATATCTGTGTACTCACCGCTGACAATCCCTAAGCCTGCTGCATTGGCCAAGTGCCCGCCAGCAGATCCGCCTGAAAAGAAGACTGAATCAATATCAGCGTCATATTCTCCGTGATTGTCAGCCAGATAAGTCGTGAACAGTCCCAGGTGTCTGACCATATCATCAACGGAAAATTCACCGGTCACGGCTTCGTCAACTTGAGAAAATTCGGACAGGTCATCATCATTATTCAAGCCGTATTCCACATCGAACACCACGTAGCCTTGTGTGGAAAAGTACTTATTGAACTGAGCAAAGTTCTGAGCGCCTCGTCCACCGGTACTCCAGCCGCCTCCATGAATACGAACTAAAACGGCACCATTTCCAGGCAGTTCACTGGCATCTGTCGGAGGGGTGTAAACATCAAAACGCAACTCCAAATCCTCGTCGACGCCTTCTGTTCCTTCATAGTAGAGGACCCCTTCAGTAAAGTTGTAATCCGTTGAACGAATACCGTAGAAATAGTCGGGCAAAGAGAGTGGCGACTCTCTAAATAGCGGGTAGTCGTTTTCCAGATCCTGCCAGTTTTCTCCAAAAGCATTGGTGTAACTTTCTTCTGCATCAGACAGCATTGTCGGCAGTGTCAGTAGAGGAATGCTGAAAAGGATATACAGACTGACGCCAATGGACAAAATCCAGTACCACTGCCAGGTTCCTCTTTTCAGATGCGACACTTTAAGAATAAGTCCCGCAAGGCTTAAAAATATCAGGCTGTAAAAAAGACTGTACTGAGACAGAATGACTTCGGCTATACTGATAGGGATTGGAACCAGCATGAAAAACGCCATCAGCATGCCTAAACCGAGCAGCAAGCCTAAAAAGGTCATTAGACTCTTGTGTTTAATGGAACTGGACTTCCTGCTGTTCTTGAAGGTAATGTTCGAATGATGAAAATTAATTTTCTGCTTATCAATCAAGACGGTTCGGCAGACAAAGAGTCCAAACAACAGCGTGGCCTGCAGTAAAATTATCGACAGAATACTTCTGGATAATGTATAGGTGGGCCAGAGTGACGTCAAGGTATTCAAGCCCATGATAATCAGCAGGCCGAAACTAGACAGGATCAGGTAGCTTGTGGTCATTTTTTTGTGCTGCTTGCTTAGGCTACTGACGAGACTGTTTGCGGTCAGGGTGACAATCAGTAAAATACCGAAGCCGTTCCAGAACAGATTTTGATCGGGAAAGAATACATAGACTAAACCCAGTATAAAGGCTAGTCCGTTTAACCCTATGAGGGCTTTTAATACACTTTTCACTTGCTCACTCCTCTTGATTACACGTAATATTAGTGAATAATCGTTATAATCTCTTCTCAATTGTAAAGAAACCGGCTTCAACTTGCAAAAATTCTGTCAGTATAATTTTTCTAAGAGAGGTCCTTGTTGATTTTCCCAGCTATCGTACAGTATGTAAGGGTTATTCCTTAGCATGCGGCAGCATTCAGGTTATAATATAACCAACCAGCCGTTAGCGCACGCACTTACCTGGAAAGGGAGGACTGTTCATGAAAATTAACTACAAAGACACCGTTCTGGCAGACAGCGAAGAGACAGTCGTAGTAGAGAATAATCATTATTTCCCGCGAGAAGACGTCAATATGGATCACTTCGTCAAAAGCGACACGCAGTATACCTGTCCGTGGAAGGGTGCAGCGACGTATTATTCCGTTAAATACGGCGATAAAATTATTAAAGACGCTGCCTGGTCATACGAGGAACCGAAAGAAAAGGCCAAGCACATAGCCGGCCATGTCGCTTTTGATAAACAGAAAGTAGACTAACTTATTCATTAACCCATCACCATACCAGCTGACCTTCCCTAATGATGGGTGAAGTTCAGCTGGTTTTTTTCGACTGAACTTCATCAGAGTAGCCGTTTGGTGAAGTTCAGCTAGTTAAATCTGTAGTGAACTAAACGACCGAGTTCTTCGGTTGAGTTCAGCTGCTAATTTCAAGTGTCAACTTCATGAAAGATGCATTTAGTAGAGTTCAGACAACAATTTCAACCGTAAACTTCACCAATTACACCACACAACCCTAAAATATCTTTTTAGAGTCAAATCTGGCCAGCCAGATTTTTCCTTTCAATCTTTTCATCCATTCAGTCACTAATCTCACGCGCTTTCTTTATTTTCACCGTCAAATCAAGTATACTGGAAGGGTATATGTTAAGTGAGGTGAAGACAATATGAAGAAGTTATTTTTACATGTCAAAGACAAGTTTGGTGTAACCTTTGATGATGAGGAAGTGCTCATCGAGGCGTTTACCCATTCATCCTATGCGAATGATCATCGTGATAAGCAAATCAGAAATCTGGAGCGACTTGAATTTCTCGGCGATGCCGTTCTTGAAGTAACGGTATCGGAATACTTATACCATAAATACCCCAATCATCCGGAAGGACAGCTGACCCGCATGCGTGCGTCAATTGTTAGAGCGGAAAGCCTGGCGAAGCTGACCAAGGAATACCAGCTGCACCATTATGTCCGTTTAGGCAAGGGAGAAGAACAAATGAACGGTCGTACACGCCCGTCACTTTTATGTGATGTGTTTGAAGCCTTTATCGGCGCGGTGTTTGTTGACCAGGGTATGGACGTGGTTAAAGAGATTTTAAAGAGCGTGCTGTTCCCGAAAATTGATTCCGGTGCTTTCTCTCATGGGATGGATCACAAAACTGCTCTGCAGGAACTGTTGCAGCGAAACGGGGTTGTGACAATCGAATACAAGGTGATTGGTCATACTGGACCGGATCACCAGAAGGAATTCATCGTCGAAGTGTATGTTGAAGGGGATTCTTTCGGAAAAGGAAATGGGCGTTCCAAAAAAGCCGCCGAACAGGCAGCAGCCAAAGCGGCACTGGAAATGCTCGAAGAAGCGAATGAATCGTAGTATTCATCCGGAATACTATGAAGGAGAGTTTGAACATGCAGTTAAAACGATTAGAAATAAAAGGCTTCAAGTCTTTTGCGGACAAGACAGTTCTGGACTTTACTGACGGCATTACCGCAGTGGTCGGTCCGAACGGCAGCGGCAAGTCAAACATCATTGAAGCCATTCGCTGGGTGATGGGTGAGCAGTCGGCCAAGACCCTTCGTGGGGGCCGCATGCACGATGTCATTTTCTCAGGAACGGATTCACGGAAAGCAGTGAATATTGCAGAAGTCACCCTGGTGTTAGACAATCAGGATGGCTTTTTACCTGTGGACTTTGAAGAAGTCAGTGTGTCCCGCAAGATTAACCGTAACGGCGACAGCGACTACCGCATTAACAAGGAAAGCTGCCGGCTGAAAGATATCGTCGATTTGTTCATGGACTCAGGACTTGGGAAAGAATCTTTTTCCATTATTTCCCAGGGACAGGTTGAAGCGATTTTCAACAGCAAGGCCGAAGACAGACGGGCGATTTTTGAAGAAGCGGCCGGTGTGTTTAAATACAAGACGCAAAAAGTTAAAGCAGAACGGAAGTTGTTTGAAACACAGGACAATCTGGACCGTGTGCAGGATATTCTGTACGAACTGAAAGCTCAGGTTGAACCCTTGAAAGAACAGAAAGACATCGCGCAAAGCTTTGTCAAACAAAAAGAAGAACTGACGGATCTGGATATTGCTTTGTCTGTGTTTAAAATAGATGAATACGTGAGTGACCAGAAAGCCAATAAAGAACGCGCACAGATTTTTTCACAAAAAGCCGATGAGCTACAGGAAGCCTTGCAGAAAGAAAGTCAGACACTTAAAGAAAAGAAACAGGCGCTTCATGAGGTGGAAAGCAAGCGCGAGACGATTCACGAACAGTCGATTGAATCCGTTAAGCAGATTGAACGAACCGAATCCCGCCTGCGCCTTGTTGAAGAAAAAGAAAAGCACCAGGATGCGTTTCTCAGTGAAAAAGAAAACAGCCTCGCTAGAGAACAGACCCAGCTGGATGCGCTGCTAAAAGAAGAACAGCAGCTCCAGGCAGACGTTGATGCACAGCAGGCTGCGGTAACGGAACTGAAGACAGCTTACAAACAAAAAGAAGACCAGCTGGCTCGCTTGATGGGCAACAAAGAAGAAGCCATCGAAGCCTTGCGTTCGGAATACATTGAGGCGATGCAGCAGAAAACGTCTCTGAAAAATGAAGAAACCTACTTAACCAAACAGTTGAGCCAGACCACTTTATCATCAGAAAAACACACTCGTCTAGTTCAGTCGGTCACGGAAAAGCTTTCTGAAACAGAAGTCACCTTAAAAGACAAAGAAGCGGCTCTAGAAAACCTCAAAAAAGAAATCGACACGCTGCTGACGGATTTCAAAGCCACGCGTGAGTCTCTTCAGCAGATTGAATCGACCTATAGACAGAAAACGGACCGCTTGAACCAGCTGGAACAACAGCTGAACCGGGCGCAGGCGAAGCGTCAGAGTCTTGTTGAAATGCAGGAAAACTATGCCGGTTATTTTGCCGGTGTCAAAGCCGTCATGACAGCGAAAAACAAGCTGAAGGGCATTGTCGGGACCGTTGCGGACTTGATGGATGTACCGGTTGACTATACCGAAGCGATAGATGTCGTTTTAGGTGCAGCTAGTCAGTTTGTGGTGGTGGAAGATGAAAAAGCCGGGCGCGATGCGATTCAGTATTTAAAGCAGCGCAAAGCCGGACGTGCTACCTTCCTACCGCTGACAACTATTAAAGGCCGTTCGGTAGCTCAGCGACTAATTGAGCAGGCCAGACACATTGACGGTTATATTGGGATTGCCAGCGACTTGATTCAGTACGATCAGAAAGTGGCTCAAGTTATGGCTAATTTGCTTGGGGCAACCATTGTGGCACGTGATTTAGCGTCTGCCAATGCCATAGCCAAGTCAGTTAACTACAGCGTACGCGTTGTCAGCTTAGAAGGCGACGTCATGAACGCCGGTGGCTCCATGACTGGTGGAGGCGGCAAGCGTTCGTCAAATGCCCACCTTTTCTCACAGAAAAAAGAAGAGAAAGCCCTGCGCATTGAAATTGATGAACTCGAAAAAACCTTAACGATTAGAAAAGACGAACGGGCTCAGGAAGAAAGAGACCGCGAAGAATTGACTGAAAAACTGGAGACCCTGCGTTCTGAAGGTGAAGACAAACGTCTGGCTGAAAAACAGCTGGAAAATGAAGTCTCTCAGCTTTCCGATACCTTTAAGCGACTTGCACGTGAGAAAAAAGGGCTGCAGTTTGAAATGGACGAAGCAACAGGCGAGGAAGAGTCCTTGACCCAGCAGCTTGCTGACGTTCAGACGAAACGCAAAGAAGCTGACAGTCTACTTACCCGTTTGAAAGATGAGATGGACCAGCTGTCCAGTGAAAAAGAAGACCGACAAGCCAAACAGGAAGAACTGGAAAAAGAACGCGAAAGCATTTTAAATGACTGGAATGAAGCACGGGAAATTCTAGCATCTACTCGTTCGAAAAAAGAAAGTATTTCCTCACAAGTCAGTCAGGTCAGAGAGAGCATTAGACATACCGAAACAGCACTGGCTGAACTAAAACAGGGCGAAGAACTCGAGTCAAAAGAAGACTTGACCGAACGCTTACGTGAACTGACGGAAGCCAATAATAAACTGAAAGACAGCGAACGTTCGTTGAAAGCTGAGCAGGCTGAACTGGATCAGGCCGTATCTGAGTTGGAAGAAACCATTGCCTCCTTGCAGGACAGACGCAGCAATTTGACAGAAGAAAAGAATCAGCTGGAAATCGCCAGCTCCCGGTTAGATGTTTCCATTGATCATCTGCTGGAGTATCTGTCAGAAGAATACGCCATCAGCTATGAAGAAGCCAAGCTGAACCAGCCAGATGAACTGGACCGGGAAGCAACGCAGAAACGCGTTAAACTCTTGAAGCGGGGCATTGAAGAACTCGGCCCTGTCAACTTGAACGCCATTGAAGAATATGAGCGCGTCAATGAACGCCATGAGTTTCTAGCCGAACAGCAGAAAGACTTGCTGGAAGCAAAAGAAAGTTTATATGACACGATGGAACAGATGGACAGTGAAGTGAAAAAACGCTTCTTTGAAACCTTCAGCCAAGTGAAAGAACAGTTTGCCATCGTTTTCCCACGCATGTTTGGCGGCGGAAAAGCGGAACTTCGCCTGACCGACCCGGATAATCTTCTGGAATCAGGGGTAGAAATCGCTGCTCAGCCTCCAGGGAAAAAATTGCAGACCTTAAGTCTCCTATCTGGAGGCGAACGGGCACTGACAGCCTTGTCTCTCTTATTTGCGATTATCGAAGTGCGTCCTATTCCATTTTGTATTCTGGATGAAGCGGAAGCGGCACTGGATGAAACAAACGTCGCCCGTTTCGGTCGCTATTTGCATAATTTTGCCGACGATACGCAGTTTATTGTCATTACACACCGCAAAGGTACGATGGAAGAAGCCGATTCTCTTTACGGCGTCACGATGAGAGAAAAAGGGGTTTCCAACCTGGTATCGGTTCATCTGCAGGACGTGGAAGAAACAATCGAACAGACCTAAAGGGGATGAAGAAGCTATGTCAATTAAACTCGTTGCCATCGATTTGGACGGCACACTGCTGAACAGTCAGCGAGAAGTGTCAGAACAAAATAAAACAGCCATTTTAAAAGCCAAAGAACAAGGAGTTAAAGTAGTACTGGTTACCGGACGGCCTTTGAAAGGCATGCTGCATATTTTAGAGGAGTGCCAGCTCACCGAAGAAGGCGATATTGGCCTGACGTATAATGGGGGGTTAGTACAATGGACACAGACTGGCGAAACCTTGAGTCAGATTACCCATGGTAGAGAAGACGCTATAGATGTCTTTAAACTGAGTCAGGATTTGGATTTACCGGTTAACTTCATCGATTTGGACACGGTTTACGAACCGCCTTATCCAAAAGGCAAGCCGTCGCAGTACTCCAAACACATGAAAGCTCTGCCGTATGAACCCGTTGATATGGTCGACTTGCCGGACCCATTTCCAATCAATAAAATCGTGATGTGCTGGCATGAGGACGAACTCGATGAAAAAATTAAAAAAATTCCATCTCTCTACATGAACGCTACACAATTATGAAGTCACGCGATAATTTACTGGAAATTTTGCCGAAGTCTGTTGATAAAGGCAAAGGCCTGATTCAATTGGGTGAGCTTTTGGATATCGGACTGGACGAGATGATGGCCATTGGCGATCAGGAAAATGACCTGGCGATGGTTCAGACAGCCGGAACGGGTGTCGCTATGGCAAATGCAACCGACACAGTAAAAGAAGCGGCCCAAGTCATTACCAAATCCAACGATGAACACGGTGTAGCTTATGCTATTGAGCAATATGTGTTAAACTAGCAGTAACTGCTCAAGTCTAAGCTGCTGGTTTAGAACTGGTGTAGCTGCTTGGCTGTTTCTGATCGATAAAAAAGCGAGAGTGAGTGAATCCACATGGGATTATTTGATAAGATTAAATCCGCTTTTACAGGGGCGGAAACAAAAGAACAGCCGAAAACCGAGGTGGAAGAAGAGGTCAAAGAGGTCGTCGAGGACTCTGCTGCCAAAGAAACGACGCTTGAACCGGATAATTCCAAAAAAGAAACCGATGAATACGAAAAAGGGCTCAAGAAGTCACGGGTATCCTTTACTCGTCGTCTGAATGAACTGCTAGCCAACTTCCGTTACGAAGATGAAGAGTTCTTCGAAGAACTGGAAGATTTGCTGATTGAATCCGATGTCGGCTTTGAAGCGACCATGCAGATTGCCGATACCCTGCGTTATGAAGCAAAAGTGGAAAACATCAGAAGCATGAAAGACGCTGAACGTGTGATTGTGCAGACGATGGTCGATATGTACGGGGAAACCAATCCAGACCACCAGGTATTTAACGAAAATCCTGATGGCCTGACTGTCGTTCTTTTTGTGGGCGTCAACGGTGTGGGTAAAACAACCACCATTGCTAAAATGGCTCACCAGTATATTGATAAAGGTAAAAAAGTGGTCATGGCGGCTGGCGATACCTTCCGTGCCGGTGCCATTGAACAATTAAATATTTGGGGCGACCGTGTGGGTGCTGAAGTGATTTCAACCAAACAGGGCGGCGATCCTGCAGCCGTTGTTTTTGATGGTATTAAAACAGCCAGAGAAACGGGGGCTGACCTTCTATTAATTGATACGGCCGGTCGTTTACAGAACAAGAAGAATCTGATGAACGAACTGGAGAAAATGAAGCGCGTGATTTCACGTGAGATTCCCGATGCACCGCATGAAACACTCTTGGTGCTGGACGCAACTACCGGACAAAACGCATTGAGTCAGGCAAAAATTTTCAAGGAAACAACCGATGTAACGGGTATTGTTCTGACGAAAATGGACGGAACAGCTAAGGGTGGTATTGTCCTGGCTATCGGCAAGGAACTGGGTATACCGGTTAAGTTTGTCGGCCTAGGCGAAACCATGAATGACTTGCACCCATTTGATACAGAGAAATTTGCATATGGCTTGTTCAAGGAATTAATTGAACAGACCGCCTAAAATTAACATTATATCGAATACAGAAAGGGGCTGCTGAGAATGGAACTCGAAAAAACCTTACGCATGAATCGCTTATTTTCCTTTTACAGTCCGCTTTTGACTCCGAAACAGCAGGAGTATATGCGCTTGTATTATGGTGATGACTATTCACTAGGTGAAATAGCCGACGATTTTTCAGTCAGTCGCCAGGCTGTTTATGATAACATTAAACGGTCGGAAGTTATTTTACAGGACTATGAAAATAAATTAAACTTGGTAGAAGAGTTTGACAAGAAACAGACTGCAGCTGAGAAACTGAAAGCTTACGCTGAAAAAACATACGCAAACGACACACACTTATTAGAATTAATAAAAGAAATCAGTTTGGATTCAATCAGAGAGGAATGACACATATATGGCCTTTGAGGGGTTAACAGGACGACTGCAGGATGCTTTCTCCGGCTTGCGAAAAAAAGGGAAAGTAACTGAGGCAGATGTAAAAGACGTCATGCGCGAGGTAAGGCTGGCCTTACTGGAAGCCGACGTTAACTATAAAATTGTACGAGACTTTGTAAAAACAGTCAGAGAAAAATCCTTAGGTGAAGAAGTTTTAGGTAGCCTGAACGGTGGCCAGCAAGTCGTTAAAATCGTTAACGACGAGCTGACCGAATTAATGGGTGGCGAGCAGGAGAAGATTATCTTCGCTGAACCTGGCCAGGGACCAACCGTCTACATGATGACCGGTCTCCAAGGGGCCGGTAAAACAACCACTGCCGGAAAACTGGCAAACTATCTACGTAAACACGAAAACAAGAAACCAATGATGGTAGCGGCGGATATTTACCGTCCCGCTGCGATTGACCAGTTGGAAACACTAGGACGCGACTTGGACATTCCTGTTTTCAGCATGGGCGACCAGGTCAGTCCTGTTGAAATTGCTGAAAAAGGAATTCAGGAAGCAAAAGACAACAACCGCGACGTTGTTATTATCGATACGGCTGGTCGTCTGCACATTGACGAAAACCTGATGAACGAACTGGATGACGTTAAAGCAGCAGTCAATCCACACGAGATTTTCCTCGTCGTTGATGCCATGACGGGTCAGGACGCCGTGAACGTAGCGGATTCCTTTAATGACCGTCTGACCATTACCAGTGTCATCCTGACAAAACTGGATGGCGACACCCGTGGTGGTGCGGCGCTGTCCATCCGTGCAATTACCAATAAACCAATTAAATTCACCGGTACAGGTGAAAAACTCGATGCTCTAGAGCCATTCTATCCAGACCGTATGGCTAACCGAATTCTTGGCATGGGTGACATTTTAACCTTAATTGAACGGGCCCAGCAGGAAGTCGATGAAGAACGTGCCGAAGAAATGGCTGAAAAAATGCGTGAAAACCGCTATGATTTCAACGATTTCATCGAACAAATGGACCAGATGACCAATATGGGACCAATGGAAGACATTCTGAAAATGATTCCGGGTATGAATAATGTACCGGGCATGGCTGATTTCCAGATGGATCCGAAAGACATTGCTCACATGAAGGCCATCGTTTTATCCATGACTCCGGAAGAACGTGAAAATCCGGATATTCTTTCTCAAAAACGCAGACGCCGAATTGCAAAAGGATCTGCTCGTGACATCGCGGAAGTTAACCGCATGATCAAGCAGTTCAAGCAGTCCAAAGAAATGATGAGTAAAATGTCCAAAGGCAAGATGGGCAGCATTCCAGGCATGGATAAACTCATGGGCGGCGGCCCTAAAGGCAAGCTCGGTAAAATGGCCATGAACGGCATGTCCAAAGGCTTGGGCGGCGGTAACAAAAAGAAGAAAAAGAAAAAAGTCGTTCGCAAGAAAAAGAAAAAATAGATAAAATAATTAAACAGGCTGAGCAGCTTCTCACAATTTGTGTGGAAAGTCGCTCAGCCTGTTTTCTGCTTGCTTTAAAGAGCTTTTGCAATGATGTGCATACTCGCTGTAGCGAGTATGGTCTTTCTTAAAATATATTTAATTGTCAGCTTTCAATCTCAGCTTAATTATTTTTATGAGTCTGAACGTAAAACAGAATGCTTGCAAGTTGAAGACGAAATTTGAGATGAGTATGCACGTAAATAGATTTACTTATATACTCTGAGTATATTCCTATGTGAGTTGGGAGGTAAATCTTTTTACTACCAGACTGACTAAGAATATCTGACTGAGTTTAAAAGCTACTCGAACTATGATGAGCATACTCGCTATGGCGAGTATGGCCTTGTTTTGTTACTATGAATACTATAGAAAAAAGAATAGGAGGATCAATTACCTATAAAAAAGCCATTATCCAGTGGGGTATTCCTTATGCCTTACTTACCTATCTGTTACATAATGTCTTCGATACCGTGCTAGGCAACATAATGTACGCCATCAGTTTCTTTGCGCTCATCTTTGGCTTCGTCTATTTTATTGCCCGCATGCTGTATTTTGCAGTGAAGCAGCAGATTTATAATTGGCGCTACAAAAAGCAAAGCAAGTAATTAAATAGTACAGTCACTTTTATAGGGTTTCCACTAAAGTTTAGAAAGTAATCACCTTTTCTGGAAGAAAAACAGTATTGTTAGTCTTTTTTAGCGCTTTGCCAGGTTACTCGTTCGTTAAATGGTACTGAGTTTAGTAGCAAGATCAGTTTGACCGGCTACTGAAACTGTCAAGATATCTGGGTTCAGGATGAAAACTCGTTTGACCTGTAGCTCAAACAAGTTTAAGTGACGAGTATGGGGGCAAACTATCTTTGACCGGCAACTGAAAGGTTACAATTTACTCAGTATCTGGGCAAACGTCCTTTCACCGGAAACTGGAAGTCTTAAACCGGCTGAGTACCAGGGCAATTGGTGATTGACCCATTACTCAACTACCATAATAATTTGAGTACTAAGTGAAAGTGATTTTTTCGTTAAAAATAAGGAAAACTGTCCAAGATATTCTTGAATCCCATTCTGAATCCAACTCGTGATACATCCCAAAGGAGCTGATCATTTGATAAACACAGACGAAAAATTTTACGTTAGGTTAGCCTTAGGTCTCCTGGTAGGCTATATCCTGTTCTTCATCACAAATGGATTGAATATGCTTTCGCAGTTTAATGCGTGGCTGGGATTCATTACCGCCTTTACTATTGCAGCGGGTTCTTTTGTCGCGTCAGTACTGTCGCTGGTTAAAAATAAGGAACTATACCCTATGTATTTAGTCTCTTTTTTAGGACTGAGCCTGATGTTATTCACTTTTGCTATCTATTTTCTGCCGGAAGCAGGGGGCGTTCCACCGCTCATTCCTCTTTTTTATGATTAGCACCAAATTCTCTACATAATGATAACCCCTGACACGTCAAATGTCAGGGGCTTCCTTATTCATCTATCGATTGTTTGAGTCCAGCCAATGCATTTTCTCATCAACCAAACGCATCATCTGTTCGAGTTCCAGTTTTGTCGCCATTTCATCATTGTAAAGTAAGTTTTCAACGCGCTCGCGGGGCACATCCATCACTTGAGCTAGTTCATCCATCGTCAAGAAGCCTCTGTCCAGTAGTTCTTCGACGCGGGCACTGTAGATGACAAACTCAATTTCCGGATCCGTCAGGTTATCATCTGCAGAGAACTCCAGTTTCAGTAATTCTTTCAAGGAAGAAATTTCTAAAAGCACACCAATTCCCTTAGCCATTACTTTCATTTGCCGCATAATGTAATCTCTATCTTCATAATCCATTGTGATCACAGCCTTTTCTTTGGTAGACACAGTATAACACAAGCATGTGTTATAGCCGTCTTAAGAAATTTTCACCCTGTAAAGAAAAAACACTTTACATTCTCTTTTTTCCGTGGTATGATACATATCGTGAGTTTGATTAAGAGCAAAACTCAGATTAAAGAGTCTTTTTTACACACAAAGTATTCTTTATCCAACAGATTATTAACAGGAGGTGCAAGTATAATGGCAGTAAAAATTCGTATGAAACGTATGGGTTCTAAAAGAAATCCTTTTTACCGTTTAGTTGTTGCAGATTCTCGTGCTCCACGTGATGGCCGCATTATTGAACAGGTGGGAACTTACAACCCAGTATCAAACCCAGCTGAAGTTAAACTAAATGAAGAGTTAGTTATGAAATGGTTGAACGATGGCGCTAAACCATCTGATACCGTGAGAAACTTACTTTCTAAAGAAGGAATCATGAAAAAATTCCACGAGTCAAAAAACAGCAAATAAGCGTTCGAATTAAATGAATCGTTAGAGAAGAAAAGACTGGTTTGTTACTGATAAAGTATGCCACTCTTTTCTTCATTCTATATAATGAGGTATTTTAAAAAGGATGGTATTATGTCTGATAAAGATATGCGCGACTTGATAAAAACCATTGTCGAACCATTAGTCAGTCACCCGGAAGACGTCAAATTGGATTTGAAAGAAACAGATGACTTTCACGAGTATCTGTTATCGGTCAATTCTGATGATGTCGGTCGTGTGATCGGCAAACGAGGCCGTATTGCGAAAGCCATTCGAGCGATTGTTTATAGCATTCAGTTCGATGGGCCAAAACGCGTACGCCTTACCATTGTTGATTAAGTCATTGCGCCTCGTGCGTACATATGACTGTCAGAAATAAGGTTGAAAAAATGGGTGGCTCATAGAGTGCATCCTTTTTTTCAGCTTTAAAACAGAAAGGAACAGGGTAGATGGAGTATTTTGATGTCGGAAAAGTAGTGAATACACACGGTTTAAAAGGGGAAGTGCGGGTTATTTCCGTGACGACCAATCCGGAGGCGCGTTACTTCGAGGGTGCTCCGCTAACGTGGTTCGGAAAAAACGGCGAACGTGAACAGCTGACTGTCCGTTCCCACCGCAAGCACAAGACATTCGACTTGTTGACCTTTGAGGATTACTATAATATCGGTCAGGTCGAAAAATTTGTCGGCGGCACATTGAAAATCAGTGAAGAAGAGCTGCTGGAACTGCCAGAAGATGAATTTTATGTACACGAACTAGTTGGCTGTTCGGTCATAGACACGGACACCAAGGAAGAAATTGGTAAAATTAAGGACATTTTGTCTCCTGGCGCCAACGATGTCTGGGTTGTTCAGCGACAAGGTAAGAAAGATTTGCTGCTGCCTTATATCGAATCAGTTATTCTCGACGTCGACATCGAAAACCGAGTCGTTACTGTTCATGTAATGGAAGGGCTGGACGAATGAAAATAGATGTAGTCACACTGTTTCCCGAAATGTTCGATGGGCCACTCGGTCATTCCATTGTCAGTCGGGCCATTGACAAAGGCCTTGTGGAAGTCAACCGGGTCAATTTCAGACAGTTTGGTAAAGGCAAACACCAGGTGGTTGATGATACGCCCTATGGTGGGGGAGCTGGGATGCTTTTAAAGCCTGAGCCCTTGTTTGAAGCAATGGATTCCATTAACGAACGCGAACCGGCAACGAAAAAACGGGTCATCCTAATGGATCCGGCCGGTAAGCTCTTTAACCAGGCGATGGCAGAAGAGTTTTCTGAAGATGAGCATCTGGTCTTTTTATGCGGGCACTATGAAGGCTATGATGAGCGGATCCGTAGCCTTGTGACAGATGAAGTCTCTCTAGGGGATTATGTTTTGACCGGCGGCGAACTGGCAGCCATGGTCATGATTGATGCGACCGTCCGTCTATTGCCTGACGTCTTAGGGAATGCGGCTTCTGCACAGACGGATTCACATTCAAGCGGACTGCTGGAACACCCGCATTATACACGCCCCGCAGAGTACAAAGGAATGAAGGTGCCGGAAGTTTTAATGAACGGCAATCACGGTCTGATTGAACAGTGGCGTCACAAAGAATCCTTAAAACGTACATTTGAGAGACGCCCGGATATGCTTGAAGGCCGTGAGTTTACAAAGGAAGAGCAGCAGTGGCTGGATGACTGGGCAAAAGAAGCCGAAGCGTCCGAGGGCGATTCATAAGAAATCAAGCAAAAAACCTTTACACCTATTATAGAGTGTGGTAAAGTAAATAACTGAGTGGGCAACTGCTCGTATTAGCAATGTTCCGCTGGGACTAGATCCTAAGAACTTTGTGCGAGAGGAGAAGATAAAATGAATCCATTGATTGAGGAAATCACAAAAGAACAGCTACGTTCTGACTTACCAGATTTTCGTCCTGGAGATACCGTTCGTGTACACGCACGTATCGTTGAGGGTGAACGTGAACGTATTCAGTTGTTTGAAGGTGTCGTAATCAAGCGTCGTGGAACAGGAATCAGCGAAATGTATACCGTTCGTAAAATTTCTGGCGGTGTTGGTGTTGAGCGTACATTCCCTGTACATTCACCACGTGTTGCTAAGCTTGAAGTTACTCGTCAAGGTCGTGTACGTCGTGCTAAATTGTACTACCTACGTAACCTGCGCGGTAAAGCTGCTCGTATTCCTGAGCGCATCCGTAAAACTAACTAATCATAACGTTTTAGAAAGTCATCGGTCTCGTCAAGAGGCTGGTGGCTTTTTTTTTGCCCTAAAAAAATCGGGAACGATTATTTTCGAGATAATCGTTCTTCCAAATGGTTTAAGTCGACGAACGATGATTATTTGCGAGATAATCATTCTTCCGAGCGCAACTAAAAAATGAACAATGATTAAATCAATTTAATCATACTTCATCCTAAAATATCTTACTGAACAATGATTATAAGTCGTTTAATCATTGTTCGCGAAACTTTTTCATATGGAACGCGGATAAGCATCCGCGTTTAATCCAATCAGAACCTTTCAAAAGAAAAAACACACCCAGCGGATGTGTTTTAACTACTTCATTAGTCATAAGTCACTTCAAACTGATTTAAAAAGGTCTCATCTATAGCTTTGATGGACTCGACTGCCAGCTGTACGGTCTTTTCGTAATCTTTAAAAGAAGCAAAGAGGTGGTGGGTGTGAGCATACCGGCTAGGAACACCTAACACAAGTACGGGGACACCTCGGTTATTCAAGTGAATTCGACCCGCATTTGTTCCGCCGCCTTTTCGTACAGCGTGTTGAATTGGAATAGACTTGTCTGCACTGACTTTTTTGACCAGCTTGATCCAGTCTTCATTGGCGATGTAGCTGCTGTCTTTGTGGCGCACTTGAGGGCCGTGACCCATACGTGCCTGAGACTGTTCAACCGGTTTCGCGTAGTCATCAGAAGGGGTGCCTTCAAAGACAATCGCAAAATCCGGATTCACCCGGCTGGCCGTAACGGTAGCTCCGCGCAGTCCCACTTCTTCCTGGGAAGCCAGTGCACCGACGACGTTAATTGGCAAGTCTTCCTTTTCAAGTGCCTTTAGCGTATCAATGACCGCTGCACAACCGAGACGGTTATCAAATGCTTTTCCAAGCATAGTGCCGTTTTTCTCGTTGTAGTCAAAGTCCACTGCTGGAACGATGGGTGCACCCACTTCGATGCCGAATGAGTCCGTCACTTCTTCCCGTGAGGTGGCGCCGATATCGACTTTCAAATCCGCCATCGTCAAGCCGTTTTCCCGTTCTTCAGGTGTTAGAAAATGGGGTGGTTTGGATCCGATAATCCCTTTAATGTACTCACCCTCTTTGTTTCTTACCTTAAATAAATGAGCCGAGACATTGTACCATTCCCAGCGGCCAAGCATTTCAATCCCCAGTAAGCCATTGCTGTCGATATAGCTCACTATAAAAGCCACTTCATCCAAGTGAGCATCGAGCATCACTGTCGGCTTGCTTTCATCAAAATTCTCAGGATACAGGTACAGATTTTTCAGATTATCCCGTGTCGCTTTCAAATTGCCTTTGTGCTTAAGAACCACCTCGATGACATCGTCCTCAAACCCTGGTGCACCGTAGGCATTGCTCAGATCTTCAATTAACTTTACATCCGTCATACATACATTCCCCCTAAACATCTTGTTCTCATGATACAATACCTCCTGTTCACTTTCTATATACATTCCTACCCATCCTGTCACATTCTGACAAAGTAATTGACATTAAACAGGAACTGACTATAATTAATTTAATTTAAAGTAATCTGGAAGAGTAGGCATTCAAGCAAATACTGGAGGGTATCAGTTAATGTTGGACAAGTGGGGTTGGAATACAGAGCTACAGGAGAAATGGAACGCGAGTAAAGAAGAGAACTGGATTAAAGGGCGAATTATCACCCAATCACGGGATTTTTCAAAAGTCATGACAGAAAAAGGGGAGTGGCTGTGTACTTTGCCAGGTTCCTATGCTCATCAGCCGACGTTCGACTATCCTGCTGTCGGGGACTGGGTGGCTGTGGAGCAGCTCCCGGGAGAAGAGCGCGGCATCATTCGCCATGTGCTGGACCGGCATTCTGAATTTGTGCGTCACGCTGCTGGGTTGGAAACTAAAGCCCAAGTCATCGCGGCAAATATTGATTATGCCTTTTTAGTCATGAGCTGCAATGAGGATTTCAATATCAGACGTCTGGAGAGGTACTTGATTGCCAGCAGGGACTCCGGTGCACAGCCGATTATTGTGTTGACCAAATCAGATCTGATAGACGAGTCGCGACGGGTAGAAATGGAACTGAAGATTGATGATGTCGCTTATGGGGTGCCGGTTTATTTTCTCAGCAATGAAACAGGTGAAAATGTTGCAGCACTCAGCAAGGTGGTTCAGCCAAACTACACCGCTGCTTTGCTGGGCTCATCCGGTGTCGGCAAGTCGACCCTTGTCAATTCTTTACTACACACAGAGAAAATGAAGACCCGCAGTATTCGTGAAGATGACGGCAAAGGGAAGCACACCACCACGCACCGTGAACTTATTCTGCTTCCTGAGGGTGGGATACTCGTTGATACCCCAGGGATGCGTGAATTTCAACTCTGGAGTAAAGAAGAGAGTACAGGCTTGTCCGAGAGTTTCGCTGACGTTAAAGAACTCATTTCCCAGTGTAAATTCAATGACTGAAGACACGAGTCCGAACCCGGCTGTGCCGTTAAGACCGCTTTAGTTGAAGGGACACTGAGTCAGGACAGGTACGACAGTTACATTAAACTGCAAAAAGAACTGGCTTACGTTGAACGCAAGCAAGATGAGAAACTGATGCGTGAGGAAAAAGATAAGTGGAAAACTATTTCAAAAACAATCAAGAAGATGTCCAAAGATTAGATGGTTCTGTCTGTTCGTCCTTTTGCCTCAAACAAAAGAAATTCACTGTTCGTATGCAATTGTTCATATCATTCTAAAAAGAGCGCCCATTTTACGGTGTTCTTTTTTTATTCCCGCCAATGTATTCTCCATAACTGTAGAAATATCCCCGAGACGCCCTATAAATAGAAAGCGTTTTATGATATAATTAAATTTGTGTGAGAGAACTGCACGACAAATGACTTTATTGGAGGATTTTAAACATGAGCAAGATTACTGATAATTTCCAGCATTTAGCTGAAGAAAAGAAAATTCAATTCAAATCTAAAGAAATCGAAGCACCGGTTCGTAAAAAAGACGGTGAAGAAGTCAAGCAGCAGCAGATTGTTTTCCAGACTGCTCTACGCATCAACAAAAGTAAAGCCGTTGCCTGTGGTGTGATCATTCATGATACAGATGCACAGCGTGTAAACTATCAAATTACTTACAACAAAATCGGCTACGTTACTGACCGTAACAAATTGCCTGAAATTGTGACTCAAATCAACGAAATCAACGCTATGCGTTCAGGTTACTACCGTTTTGTCATTTCAGGAGACGGTGAAATCATCATGCGTCACTTGGGTATTACCGGTGAAGACGTTAAACCAATGATGGACGTTTTCGTGTTCGGCGGACGTATTTTAAATGCGCTGATTCCTGAACTTGAAAAAATTGAAGGCCTTGACCTGACACAACGTAAAAACTAAGCACATCATTTAGAAACGAGGGAACAGCATGGAGTCGTATTTGTTTGAAGCGACAGTGCATAATGCAGACGGCGTAGACGGTACAGCTTATGTCGAAGGGGAAGACAAGCTATCGGTAACTGTTTCAAGTCCGACAAGCAGTGAACCGGGAACGAATCCGGAAGAACTGTTTGGCCTGGCACTGACGACCTGCTTGAACGCCACTATTCAGTCTCTTCTTAAAGCCCGGGGCCTCGATAACCGCAGCAAGGTTACAGCCAAGGTCCAGCTGAGAAGAGAAGACAATGGCGTTGGTTATTATTTCCAAGTCTACCTTTATGCATCAATTGAAGGCCTCTCTCTGGAGCGGGCCGATAATATAGTGCAGTCTGCTGACAAGCGCTGTCCGGTTGCAAAACTGACTCAACATGCGCCCACGATAGAATTAAAAACAGTTCCTTATGCGAACTAATCTGAAGACACTACAGCGAAAAACCTGCAGTGTCTTCTCTTTTAATGTCAGCTAAAATAAGCTATTCTGTAATTATCAATACCTCTTTGAATTTTCAAACTTAACTTCAGAAAGGATACGATTATGTCTAATGATATGGAAAAGTTTCACCGTCTCGTCCAGCAGTTTTTAAATGATCACGGTGATGAGTTTGCTTCACCGATGGAAGCGGTGAGTCACTTTACGGAAACATATAACCAGAAAATCAGAAGTGGACAGGATTTTGACGAAACAAACGAAATGAAATCGATGGATAAGCTGGAACAAGCGCAGTCTATCAGCCACGTGAAGCGTCAGAAGAAACTGCTTGAAGAGGCGATTGCCTTGTGGCCTGAAAACTGGGATGCGCATGCCTTTAAGATTCATCTGGAGGTGGTCGATAACCTGAGCGACTTAATTGAACACCTTGCTTATCTGGAAAAAAGAGCCCGCAAGCACTGGAGCTCTCATACCGATAAGGTCGGTTATCGAAACGTGGAAGAACGGCCGTATCTTCGACTGAAAGCAAGGCTTGGCTTTTTATATATGGAAGCCGGCATGATTGATCACGCCTTGGATCAACTCACTGAACTGTACCGACTGGATGATTCGGATGGACTCGGAACGCGTTACAAAATTATCACGCTCTATGTCCGCAAATTTGACTGGAAAAACGCCTGGCGCTTTTATCAGAAAGTGGAGTCTGCCGATGAGGACGACCAGATGCTCTTGCCAATCATTATTCTAGCGGTATTAACTGACCGTAAAGATTTGGCTAAAAGCCTTCTGGAGAAACTAGTCGATGTGAACCCGGAAGTCGGTTTTCTTTTCGTTGATCACACCTGGCCAATAGAAGAACTGTATGATGATGAGATTGTTTTTGCAGACAGTTATCAGCCATTTTCTTATCAAAGTCTATTGATGGCACTTAGAGAGATGCTCTATCTTGTCATTGAGAACAGCTATTTATTTGACTGGCTGAAGAAAGAGACCTTTAAACTGCTTCCAGAAGAGATGCAGCCAAATCAAATACATCAGCCTTTTTACGGCGTCTTAGATCCTCATGACGATGAAGCGCTGGTAGATTTTTATAATGCCTTGAGAGACGAGCCTTCAAACCCGCTTAGAAAACTAAGCATTAATCGTGCCCGTGTATTTTATAAAGCCGGTCTTCGCACCTACGAAGACTTCAGTGAAGTGACAGAAAAAGAGGTTCTAAAACTGGATGGTATTGGACCCGTTACCGTAAAAGAATTGAAGAATAATGGGGTTAAATTCAAGCAGTAGCCAGACGAAAAGAACCGGGAACACCTGACCAAGATTGCTTGGGTGTTCCTTTTCTTTTTTCCACGTTTGCATAAGTATCTAAGTTAGCCTTCCATATACTATTCTAAACTTACATAAATTGACTCACTAACCCAATTTTGTTTGAAAGCTCGCTATTCAACTTAAAAAGGTTGAATATTGCGTATCGCCCTTTTTTGGTTTATAATAAGAAAAATGAGAGAAGGGGATTCCTATGAAAGAAGACAATAAGGTTGCATTGATAGCGGATATAGTGGCTTCCAAGCAGATTAAAGACCGGAAAACTGTTCAAGAGCTGCTCAGTTCTATTCTTGAATCGGTCAACAAGCAGTTTAAAGACACTATTTCATCCAATCTGACCATTACACTGGGAGACGAATTCCAGGGAATAGTGGATTCAGTGGAAACAGCTTTTCTGATTATCGATCTGGTGACATTGGCGCTCGACCTGGAAACAAAGAAAGAAACAGGGGAGGGTGTCGCCCTGCGCTGGGGAATTGGGATTGGCCGACTGAGTACACCGATTAAGAACCGGAAAGTCAGCATCGGAACCGACGGACCGGCTTACTGGTATGCCCGTGAGGCAATCGAAGAGGTCCACCAGCACAATGACTACGGTCAGTTAAATGAAAAACTGGCTACCGGTCAGTCTGACGACACCTATTTTAATAGTGTGATTCGTCTGCAAAATGTCATCCGCAATGACTGGACCCAGTCGCAAAAGGAAACCGCCTATGCGATTTTGAAGTCTGTCGGCTATAGTGACTTCTCAAACCAGGTCATTAAAGAAGCGCTCACTGACTACCTGAACCAGTCATTCAGTGAACAGACCGTCAGCAAGCGTATCATTTCGACGCATATTAAGCAGTATACGCACTCCAGAGGGATACTCGCCCAACAAATTGAAGAATGGAGAACAACTCATCATGATCATTGAAAGTCTTGTGACACACATCGTCGCTTATTTTTACTTTATGCGCACGCCCACACAGCTCAACCAGACAGAGACTCAGACGAGCCAGAGACCGTATACATGGGGCATCTTTTTTACCAGTCTCATTCTATTTGGTGTCATCGACAGCGTACATTACTTATCCTGGTTGACCATCAGCATCGGACTGGTCTCCGGACAGGCTGTCTTCCTCCGCTATGTCAAGCCGGCTCTGGGGTTGTTTCTGGACAGCTCAATCAAACATAATCAGACCCATGCGCTTCAGAGCTTTTACAATAAAAATGAAGACATCATCTCTTTTTCCCTGCAGCAGATGCTTCTGTTCATTTGGATAGTTCTATTGAACCAGCTCTTTTTCTATCTGGCACATCCGCTGACCAAGCTGTTTTTCATTATCATCAGCCTTGGTTACCTGAGCTTGTCCAACCGCGACTCCATCATATGGGGAGAAGTCGATAAGCGCCGCGTTTTCCAGACGCTCACGTCTTATATCGTCTTAAGCGCTCTGGTTATTTTTGTCGCTCAGCTCATTATTCAGCTAATTGAATCCGTAGGCAATTCCAGCTTACAGATGTTTTCTTTCCAAAACGTACAGTCAAGTTACGGCTTGTTCATTCGCTTCGTTATGGTTTTTCTCATTCTGATGCGCCCGGCCAATCTGCTGATTCGCTCACTGAGTGTCCAGTATGATCCAAAGAAACACCTTGCCGAAGAGGACAGACTCGACAGTGGTCGTCAGGAAGAAGGCAGTCCGTCCAAGCCGACCGTCAAAGACACCTCAGTCGTGCCAAGCGAATCTGGCTTTAAAGGGGCGGGTGCGATGATAGGTAATCTGGAACGCATTTTGATCTTTCTGTCCTTTTTAAACGGCAGCCTCTTGTCCGTTGTGGCAATTTTGTCGATAAAAGCTTTTGCCCGCTACAAACTGATTGCGGATGATCCCTATTTTTCAGAATACTTTGTCATCGGCACCATGTTGAGTGTCTTGATTACCTTTGGAAGTTATATTCTGCTTGTCTTTCTGCTGACAATATAACCGCTAATATTTACAGTATTTAAAGCAAGTCATGCTAAAATAAACAATTTTTAAAAAATTACTGTACAATGTACTTAAATGAGAAAATAATGAATAAAGGAGACCGAACATGACCTTTACATCTATTGAAAAACAAGACTTACCAGATATCCAGTCAGTCGGCACACTATACACACATGAAGAAACTGGTGCGCAACTGCTGCATCTGGCAAATGAGGATACCAATAAAGCCTTTACGATTGGCTTCAAGACGCCTCCTTACAATGATAACGGGATTGCTCACATCCTCGAACACTCCGTACTTAACGGGTCGGAAAAATACCCGTCTAAAGAACCTTTTGTTGAACTGATCAAAGGCTCTCTGAATACATTTGTAAATGCAATGACCTTTTCTGACAAGACTATTTATCCAGTAGCTTCAACGAATAAGAAAGACTACATGCATTTAGTTGGCGTTTACTTGGATGCGGTGTTCCGTCCCAAACTGTATGATGATGCCCAGATTCTGGAACAGGAAGGCTGGCACTACCACCTGGAAAATGCGGATGACGATCTGATTTACAAAGGCGTCGTCTACAACGAAATGAAGGGGGCCACAGCGTCTCCGGACAGTCAGTTGTATGATCATTTGTCTAGTCAGCTCTATCCGGATACCATTTACCAGTATAATTCCGGCGGAGTTCCCAAGGCTATTCCAAGCCTGACGCAAGAAGAATTTCTGGATTTCCATACAAAATACTACCACCCAAGTAACTCTTTAACCGTCGTTTATGGTGACATGGACATCTCAGATGTGTTTACTGCGATGGAAGAGTATTTCGAGGGCATGGGCAAAAAAGAAACCATTGACCTGACAGTAAATGTTCCGACGCCGAAAGAGAAGCGTCTGGAAGCGACCTATTCCATTACAGACGGCGACAACCCTGAAGGCAAAGACTATCTGGCTTTAGGCTGGCACGTTCTTGAGCCGTCAGATACTCTCGATAGCTACGGGATGAAAGTTCTGGATGAAATTCTGTTTGGGCATAACCAGGCCCCCCTTCAAAAAGCACTCCTGGACGCGGAAATTGGCGGCGATATTGAAAGTGACGTAGCGGATATCGGTTACCCGACTGCCTTTGTCATTACGGCAAAGTATGCGGATTCCAAAAACATGGACCGCTTTACTGAAGTGGTCGAAGAGACCTTGAAAGACATCGTTAAAAACAGTTTGAATAAAGACTTGATTCATGCGGCACTAAACAAAATTACTTTCCAGACAAAAGAAGCGGTCATTTCTGAAGACAACCCAAGAGGGGTTATCTATGCCATTAATGCTTTGAGTACATGGCTCTATGACCAGGCACCTTATGACCGTCTACAGTTTTCGACTTATCTGAACGAACTAGCTGAAAAAGCAGAAGACGGCTACTTTGAGGACCTGATTGAGCGCAAACTGTTGAATAACCCGCTGCGTGTTGACATTGCACTTAAAGCCGAACCAGGTAAAAATGACAAACTCGAAGCCCAGACGCATGAAAAACTGCAGGCATACAAGGCGCAGTTAAGTGATGACGAATTGTCCGAGATTGTTGATAAAACACAGGCATTAATTGTCCGTCAAGAAACGCCAGACAAGGCAGAAGATTTGAAAAAAATACCTATGTTGACTCGGGAAGATATGACAACTGATGAACCGGACTATCCACTTGAAGTGTCAGACTTCTTTGAGGGCACATCCTTTTATTATTCTGAACAGTTTACATCAGGTATTGACTATGTCAGCTTATACATCGACATCAGCGACTTTTCAGCAGATGACTATGAAACACTAAGTTTACTGAGCGACTTGCTGGGTGAGCTGGATACAGAGAACTATGATGCGACCTCACTGCAAACTGAATTGGACACGCACACTGGAGGCATTAACGGGACGGTAACCATTTTTGAAGACAAGGAAGGCCATTTGAAACCTTACTTTGCATTGTTTGGAAAAGCGCTCAGTCAGTCTCTGCCAAAACTGGCTGAATTAATGAAGGAAGTCATGACGACAACCCAATTTACCGATCAAACGGAAATCTATAAGCTGGTTCAAAGCTATATCAGTGATTTCGAAAATCGCATCAATTTCAGAGCTCATGTGATTGCAGCCAACCGTGCGCTCAGTCAAGTGAAGCCTTTGTCCAAACTAGGCGAAAAACTGAATGGCATTGACCAGTTCAACTATTTAAAAGACGTTCGTGATGAGATTAAAGGAGACGCTGAATCAGCACTAAGTACTGACTTGGCCGATATTTTGACCAGACTGTTGTCTAAACGCCGATTTAATGTGCTTTATGTTGGTGACCGAAAGCAAAGCGAGCAGGTCAAAGCGGTATTTAAAGACGCCTTTTCTGACCTGCCTGATACAGACTTAGGTGATCCGGCCCAGTTTGAAGCAGGGCAGAGACAGAATGAAGCCTTTGTCACAGCGCAAGACGTGAACTATGTCGGCCTCGCCGCCAATGCCCGTGGAAAACTGGATTACACTGGCGAAACGCAAGTCCTGTCGACCGCCTTCAAGTTTGACTATCTGTGGAACAATATTCGTGTG
The DNA here is from genome assembly GCF_054784355.1 of Alkalibacterium psychrotolerans. Lineage (NCBI taxonomy): Bacteria > Bacillati > Bacillota > Bacilli > Lactobacillales > Carnobacteriaceae > Alkalibacterium > Alkalibacterium psychrotolerans. The sequence continues at coordinate 49,141 of NZ_BAAGPH010000047.1, forward strand.
AAAGGGGGCGCATACGGCTCGCTGTATCTGCACAGACGCAACGGCAATGTTGCCTTGGCTTCCTACCGCGATCCGAATATAACGAAGACACTGGATACGTACAAGGCTTTACCGGCCTTCGTCAAAGAACTTGAGTTGAGCGAATCCGAACTCTTGAAGTATATTATCGGAACACTGAGTCCTTTAGAGCAGCCGAAATCAGCCCAAAACCGAGGCATGACGGCATTCTCCCGCTACCAGCGCGGCATTTCAAAAGAAGATTTGGTTCAACTGAAAACTGAAATTCTGGAAAGTGAGTCAGACGCCTTGTCTGCACTGCATGAAGCTTACGCCGAGTTGATCAAAGACAGCACCGTTTCTGTCATTGGTAATAAAGCTCAGATAGAAAAGGAAAAAGACTTGTTCGACGTAGTCTACGAACTGTATTAAGCAATAAGGAAGATGTCCGCTACTGTAGCGGGCATCTTTTTTCATTTTTTAAAGGACAAAAAAGCTGGTTGGTGGCTAATTGAGTGTGTTGCCCGGTGACTCAAGCCGTACAGCAAAGTGAATAAGGGGGGAACGACTCGTTGACCCTATACTTGACAACTGGATAGAGTCGGGTTCGGGGGCAAAGGTGATTAGACCCGTTACTGAAGCAGCTGATTCGGTTGAGTTCAGGGGGAAAGAGGCTTTGACCCGTATCTCAAAAAAAATCGGTCAGCCAGTACGGGGCAAACGAGCGTTGACCTGTAACCGAAAAACAAGCGTTCACTGAGTTCCGGGTCTAAAGTCGTTTGACCGGCAACTGAAGAAAAGCAGCGAGCCGAGTCCATGCACAAAAACGATTTTAAAGATTATAAGGTAAGAAAACGGCACGTTTTCTCTCGACTATCGTTTTGTCAGAATCTTAACTTATGGTAAACTGGACATGGAAAAGGAATTCAGTGCTTTTTACACATAACAGTTGAATAGCTTCGATATATTGAAGGGGGACTCCTTGGAGTTGAGAAGGTTAAACCTGACCCTTTGAACCTGTTAGTTCAGACTAGCGTAGGGATCAATATGAGCCATTATTGACTTTCCGGTGCTTGTCTACTTCACAGTAGCTGAGCCCTTTTTTATTACAAAAAAAGAGAGGATCGATTCATTCATGACTAAAGATTCACTAATCAAAGACATGACCAAAACCGTTCAGACAGTGAAGGACACCAACCCGATGGCCGGTTCCATCACTAATTCTGTCACCATTAACTTTGTGGCCAACACACAAATTGCTACAGGCGGATCAGCTGCGATGGTCTATTTGCCGGATGAAGGGGAGTTTCTCGCGAAAGCCGGCGGTGCGACTTATATCAATATGGGCACACTGATGCCGATTTACGAAGAAACCCTGCCCCAAACCGTCAAGGCGCTGAAAAATGCTCACAAGCCTTGGGTGCTGGACCCAGTCGCTATCGGCATTGGTCAGCTCCGGACAGATATGCTGAAACTGTTTAAAGACTACAAACCAACGATTATCAAAGGAAACGCCTCTGAAGTCATTGCTTTAGCCGGCCTTTGGGAACTGGAAGGCGGGAGCGGTGAATCTCAAGTTCGCGGCGTCGATTCGACCAATCAGGTAGAGGAAGCGAAAGCTGCAGCTGTCTCACTGGCTCAATGGACCGGGGGTGCTGTCATTGTTTCCGGAGAAGTCGACTTTGTAACCGACGGAACACTTATGGCTGAAAGTACCGGTGGCTCTCATTTCCTCGGGAAGATTACCGGTGGCGGCTGTGCACTAGGAGGCGCCGCTGCGGTCTACTTGACCAGTGCCAGCCCCTTTGTCGCTGCTTTAACAGCTGTCCAGGCCTTTAACGTCAGCGGCCAGCGGGCAGAAGACACAGTGGATGCGCCAGCCAGCTTTCAGACTGCATTTTTAGACGAACTGTATAAAGCTACACCCGAAGACATTGCCACAAATCCATTTGAAGTGAAAGGAGTCGATTAATATGAACACACTTGTAGCTGTTGCTATTGCACCTGTCGGATCAGAAGATGAACTGGCTGATCAGGTTGCAGAAATTGTCAAAGTCATTCGTGAGTCCGGCCTGCCTAACCGCACCACATCCATGTTTACAGAAATTGAAGGGCCATGGGATGAGGTCATGAAAGTTGTCAAAGAAGCCACGCAGGTTCTGACGGATAAAGGCATTCGCACAGAAGTCGTTTTGAAAGCCGATATTCGTCCAGGCCACGAGAATACTCTCCATTCAAAAGTGGACAAAATTAATGACCGTTTAGGTGAGCCCGATGCCTAGGGAGTCAAAAGTGGACGTGTCTGCTTACTTTGTCGTTGGTCCTGAAAATACCAACGGCAGAGAGGTCGCGCCTATTATTAAAGAGGTGGTGGAGGCTGGTTTTACCTGCATCCAGATTCGCTCGAAAGTGGCATCTGCCAGAGAACTGATTCAACTCACTAAAGAAGCCGCTGATGTAATAGAAGAAAGTGGCCGCGGAGATGAAGTGACCTTACTGGTGGATGACCGGCTCGACGTGGTCCTGGCTGCTAGAGAACAAGGCATCAAAGTCGATGGCATTCATGTCGGTCAGTCGGATATACCGGTAGATGTCTGCCGGAAGTATTTAGGCGAAGATGCCGTAATTGGCCTTTCAACGCGTACGGAACAATTGTTCGACTATGTAAAAAGTGAGAACACGGACATAATTGACTACTTCGGTGGAGGGCCGCTGCATGAAACAGAAACGAAACCCGACTGCGGGGCCACAGCTTCCGGACAGGTCATTACGCGTTCGTATGACGAGATAGCCGAACTGGCAAAAATCAGCCCCATTCCTGTGGTGATTGGCGGTGGCGTGAAGCTGCATCACATTCCCCAGCTGGCGCAGACCGGCATAGACGGCTTTTTCGTTGTCTCAGCCTTATCCCAGGCGGACAATCCAAAAGACGAAGCTGAGCAATTTATTTCGTCCTGGAAAAGTAATCAGCCAGCTTAACTAAATAAATTAGTGGAAAAGTGGCGTTCAGCTTCTGATGGGAGTGCTGAACTTCACTTTTTTGTGTTGACGTAAAGTTCAGTCTTCATTCACTAAGATAAACTAAAGAATTTTCCGAAAAAATGTAGTTCAGCTCACTACTCGACGCTTTCGATTATTAAAAGGAAGTTTTGGCCGGCCAAAACTATCTAAACAGCCCTTTATTTGACCGTCTTTTCAAAAAACATTGTGTAAAACTCACAATTCGTTATACTAAAGAGGTGCCTAATTTTAGATAAGTCTGGAACAGGTAAATTTGTCAACAGAAAAGGAAGATTCAATGTCACCCATTAGAAAACGTATCAGTTCGTATATCGGACTGTTTATCACTGCACTGATTGTCTTTTACATAACGACACCCGCATTAAATATCCATTCTCAGCAGTTCAGATTTTTGCTTTTAATGTTGTCTATCATCGTTATTTCGATTGAAGTCAGCATCGATCAGATCGGCGTCAAAAACAAACTAATCAAGTATGGCCTGCTTGCCTTACCGATTGTCCTTGTTCTTGTCATTGGCATCGGGAATCTGGTCAATGGTGTAATTTTCCGTTCGACTGATTATGCCGAGCTTATCGAGGTAGAGGAAAAAAGTTTTGAGACGAATTTTCCAAGCATGGATGAATCCTCTATTCCTATGATGGACAGAGATACTGCACAGCGCCTGGGAGACCGCCGCATCGGTTCCATGAGTGAGTTGGTATCCCAATTTGTACCAGCAGAGACCTATACACAAATTAATATCGATAATAATCCGTACCGCGTCACCCCTCTGCAGTACGCCAGTTTTGTTCGCTGGTTTAATAACCGAAGCGAAGGAATCCCCAACTACCTGAAAGTGGACATGGTTTCCGGGGCTGTTGAAGTGGGGGACTTGGAAGAAAACATTAAATATTCTGACTCAGAAGTCTTAAACCGAAACGTCAAACGTCATTTGCGTTTCAGATACCCGACCACACTGTTTGAAAATCCGTCATTTGAAGTCGATGACGACGGGCACCCTTACTACATTGCCACCACGTATGAGAATGCCTTCTGGTTCAGACAGCTTGAACCGACCGGTCTGATTATTCTGGACGCCGTAACAGGTGAAACAGAAGACTATGATTTGGGCAATATGCCATCATGGGTGGACCGGGTTTACTCAGCAAATCTCATTTTGGAACAGCTCAATTACCGTGGACAGTACAGCGACGGCTTCCTGAACTCTGTGTTTGCCAAAAGAGGTGTCACCCGAACAACTGACGGATATAACTATATTCCAATGAATGATGATGTCTACCTCTATACCGGCGTGACATCCATCAACCGAGATGCATCGAACATCGGCTTTTATCTGGTTAACCTGCGGACGAAAGCAGCAGAGTACTATCCGGTGACGTCAGCTGATGAATTTTCAGCCATGGATTCTGCGGAAGGCTCTCTGCAGCAGATGCGCTTTACTTCAATGTTCCCGCTGCTGATTAGCTTGAATGAACGACCTTATTACATTTCATCTCTAAAAGATGATTCCGGTTTAGTGCGCTCCTATGCCTTAGTGGATGCACAGGACTATCAGCGCGTTATTACAAGTGAAACTGTTGACGGACTGATTGCCCAACTGAACGGACGCAGCGTGTCCGACAGCGAAGGGGACGACCTCGATGAGATTGTCGAGATGGATGAGGAAGCCTTGACCTTTATTGAAGGACAGGTTGAAAACATTTCTCAGGCAGTCGTTTCCGGAAATACGATTTACTACTTCATGATTGATGGTAGCATTTATAAAGCCGACATTACGCTTCATGATTCACTGCCTTTCGTCGAAGAAGGACAAGCAGTCGAAGGGGAAGTAAACGACGACAACGAGTTCAGAATGATTATTCTAGATTAAGTATGCCAGCACAGATACCTCGCTAATAGAGGATCTGTGCTTTTTTCATTTTTAAACACAACCGGTTACACTCGCAATTGACACGTCCTGACAAGTCGCTTACACTCAAAATAGACAGTTACTTACGAAAGGTGTGTCCTTCACAAAATGACAGAAGAAAACTTATCTATTCTAAAGTCCCAAGCGACAGCTTCCGGTATGAAAACTATCGAGGCTGATTTAACAAATGTCCTGGCCCATATGGACAGAGAAGACATCGTTTATACACGGAAAAACGGGTGTAATCTCCATATCAAGCTCGTCTATCCCGATCAGCACGGCATGGAGAACGCGACATATCCTGTTCTCGTTCATGTTCAAGGGTCCGCCTGGTTCAATCAGAACTTGAATGGCCACGTGCATGACTTTAAAGATATTGTCACGAATGGCTTTATTCTCGCTGTAGTAGAATACCTGCCCATACCCGACGGCCAGTTCCCAAGTCAAATTGAAGACACGAAAACAGCTGTACGCTACCTTGCCGCTCACGCAGAAGAACTAAGACTGGATATGAACAACCTGTTTCTTTCAGGTGATTCTAGTGGGGGACATACCGCACTGATGAGCTGGGCTACTTGGAATACAGAAGATTTAGACATAACTAATGAGCCTTTGCCTGAATTAAGGGCCGTTATTGATTTATATGGTGTCTCGGATTTCACAACTATCGCCAAATATAAGTCATCGGTTCCTCATGACAGTCCGACTAGTCCGGAGAACCTCTTACTAGGCGACTTTTTGAAACTGGATGATTGGGATAAAGCACTGCGCGCATCGGTCCGCCATTACTTAAATAAAGAAGAGAGCTATCCACCACTATTAATTATGCACGGCAACAGCGACAGCATCGTGCCATTTGAACAAAGTACTGAACTACAAAATTTATGCCAGTCGCTGGGGATTAACTCAGAATTCTATTGCGTGGATGAAGCCGATCACGGAGGCGGTCCGTTCTTTACTAGAGAAGTGCTGGCTATTATCATTGACTTTTTGAAGAGCCATTATGAATCAGACCAGTAGAGTATAGAGTATTAAGTAAAGGTCAGTCTATTTTTTATAGGCTGACCTTTTTTATTTAAGAACAATTAAACTAATAAATTATCATATATTCATAGAATTCAAAATTAACTCATGTTACCCTTAATATAAGTAGTTCAATACATATAACACTATCGTGGATATTAAAAGTATCAGGCATATATAATTCAATAAGCGAAAGGACTGATTAACAATGAAACTAAAAGATGCCTTTATTTACGTAGTTGGAACGATTTCTGTCCTCCTTATCGGCTTGATAATCGTCGGGGGTGTCGCATTTTTCATGGTAAACCGGATAGAATTCGCAACGGCGAACCATGCACAAAGAGAAACCGAACGCATCGCGGAAGTAGGCGAAGAACCTAAAACGTCAAAACGTGAAATATATGCAGACGCAGAATTTATTATCGAAAATGTTGAAATGGATGATGATGCGAACAATGGCGTAATAGAATGGCGGACAACGGAAGGTACAAACGGCGAATACCAAAGCGGTGTAATCGAATTTTACATTACATTTCATGGCGACGTGGCTATTCGAAGGCGCGTAAGTGAATATCCACAATTTGTAAGCTATACGGAAGAAATGAACGAAGCAATCGAAGGGGCGATTCAGAATGATTAAGGTACTGAAACTAATTAGTGGAATTGTCCCTCCCGAAAACGATCAAAATCTTAAACACTTATGAGGTTGCCGGAAAATAGCTTATAAGGTAAGGAAGATAAATGGGGTTAAATGAAGTAGTTAACCTTGGAATACATATAATATGAGGAGGAAGAAACATGGCTAAAAAAAAGATCTATGCATCAAGATACAGACGTTTCGAGAAGAAAAAAGCCATTTTATAAAAAGTGGTGGGTCTGGGTGATTGTACTCCTTATTATTGGAGTAGCTACAATGGATGATGAGGATAACGCTAAGACTGAAGCAGATGAAACAGAAGTCGCTCAGGAAATTGACACGGATACAGATGAAGGTGAAGAAGATACTGACGAGGAAGAAGAAGCTGAAGAGGAGCAGGAAGAAGAAGTAACAGAACCAGAACCGGAGGAAGAGGAAGAAATTGAAGAAGAGGTTGTAGAAGAAGAAGAGACAGAAAACGAAGCAGATGACGTCTCTCGAGAAGATTCAAATGCGTTAGAATCCGCTAGACAGTACTTAAACTATTCTGCTTTCTCTAAGGAAGGTTTATACGACCAATTGCTTTACGAAGGCTACCCAGAAGAATCTGCAAGATATGCCGTCGAAACAATAGAAGCAGACTGGGAGGGAGAAGCTTTGAGGCAGGCTGAGCAGTATCTGGACTACTCAGCTTTTTCTAAAGAAGGCTTATTTGACCAGTTAGTCTATGGCGGTTTTGAAGATGAACAGGCACGGTATGCTGTGGAAACGATAGAGGCAGACTGGAATGCACAGGCGCTGCAGCAAGCACATGATTATCTTGATTATACTTCTATGTCAAATGAAAGATTATTTGAGCAGCTCTTATATTCAGGCTTTACCAATGAACAGGCACAATACGCTTTAGATAATCTGGATTAACTAACTAATAGAAATCAACTTCATGCCCACACGTTATTAAGTTAATGTGTGGGCTATTTTCTGCTGTATATTGATTCTTATTACGGACTTTATATGATAGACTTTCTTTAATAGGACATAGTCATTATTCCTTACAAAATCAGCTGTTTTATAGCCGTCCAACATCCTCCTAAAGCACCTCATTCAACCCTCTTTTTACATAGATTTTTATTTTCAAACTTTCGCTCATTAGAGGAGGAATTCTCTTGCTCCCAACATTATTACTTTGGCCACTCCTTATCTTATTCCTGTACATTACTGAAATAATCGGCAACATAGATGAGACGGTCGATATCTTAGAACACATCAGACCGGTCTATAATTTTAAAGCTTCCTGAATGTTAAAAATGTAGTCAGAACAGCCACTATCTATATAAGGCGAGAAGATGACGACTTTTGGATAACGAGAAACCTATGTCGAATTCCGGCATAGGTTCTTTAATTTCACCTGTTAAAAATGGTATAGTTAAATTATCTACATATTACTTATTGTAAGAATAACTGAGTAAAGGTGAGCACATGACAACAGGAATGGTACTTGAAGGTGGCGGAATGCGTGGGCTTTATACAGCCGGGGTTCTCGATACCTTACTGGATGAATCGATTCACGTGGACGGCATGGTAACCGTCTCGGCAGGAGCCTTGTTCGGCATTAATTTTGTTTCGAAGCAAAAAGGCCGAGCCTTAAGATACAACAAAGCTTATATTAAAGACAAGCGCTACATCAGCTTAAGAAGTCTTTTTACAACGGGAGACATGGTGAACAAGCAGTTCGCTTACTATACAGTTCCTTTCAAGCTAGATGTCTTTGACGAAGCGGCTTTCAAGCAGTCCTCAACTGACTTTTATGCGACGGTAACCAATATGGAAACAGGCCTGCCTGAATACACAAAAATTACCGATCCCTTTAACGAAATGGAAACGCTGAGAGCATCCGGCTCTATGCCATTTGTGTCCAAACCAGTGGATATCAACGGCACACTCTACCTTGATGGGGGAGTGGCTGACAGTATCCCTTATGAGAAAGCCAGAGAGTTAGGGTTTAAAAAGCGGATTGTCATTTTGACCCGACCGCTCGATTACCGCAAAAGCAAGCCAAATGAATTCATGATTGACCGCTGGTATAAACGGTACCCGGCATTCAGCGACTCACTTAAACAGCGCTATCAGAATTATAACGCTACTGTTGAACAACTAACAAAAGAAGAACAGGCCAATGAAGCTTTTATCATCCGACCATCGAAAACGCTACCGGTAAAACGCCTTGAGCGGGACCCGAACAAGCTGCAGGCCATGTATGATTTAGGTGTCCAGGACGTTAAACAGCGGCTCGCGGAATTAAAACAGTATCTAGAAGATTAACAATAGGGAGAAGGAACAGTAAAAATGAGTGCACTGACTGAATTAATCGAAGAAAAACCCTGGGTGGCGGAATACCTGTATTTTGACCCTGATTTGAACGAAAACGAAGTGGTCTATGAAGATAATCTGAATCGATTCAAGACTTTTATCGAAGCCATGGAAAACACACGAGACGACGCAAAGTATCTGTTAACACGCTATGACTTGCCGGACTACAAAGAGATTATCGAACTGATTGCCGTGTTTAAAGTGATGACCCACTACGGTACAGCAACAGTTGAAGAACAGGAACTCTTTTTTGATATGCTGAGCGCTCATATTAAAAATGAACTGGAAAAAGGAAAGACGCTCGATGATGTGTTTGAAGACAGAGATGCAATTGCACTGTCCAGACTCTATCAGGTAACGGACAAGAAATGGGCCAAAAAGTACATGACCTGGGTCCTGTATGAACTCGGTGCCATCGATAAAGAAAAAGGCCCCGACGTCTTTGGTGCCAACGCCAGCGCCTTTCAGACCTATGATTTCCTCAAAAACGCCTCCGACGGCAAATGGCGCCCACAGATGGAGTTTGAGTAGGAGATAGGTAATTTATTAGATTTAGTTTTAAGCAACTACATTGAAAACTATTCTTAACGAGATGTATATGGAAAGAAGGTATTATAATGTTAACTTACCTGTTTATGGGTTTAATCATGCTCGTCATTGGATTTTTAGTGCATGTCAAGAAGATGGATATGCTAATTGCTGGCTATAACACTATGCCCAAAGAAAAGAAGAAAAAAGTGGATACAAAAGCACTTGGCAAACTACTTGGTTTCTATGGTTACATCAGTGGAGCGTTTTTCCTTATCCTGGCTTTACTCGAATTTCTTGGGATGAATATTAATCCGACTCCTGTCACGGTAATATTTTTAGTTGGCACGTTTATTGTCCTAGCCTACGCACAGAGATATGATGGTAATACAAAGTGGGGAAGAGAGTATTATGAAAAGAATTTAAAATCTTAAAATAATAAAAACAGTTCATAAATTAGTGAACCTAAAATCAAATGAATAACTAACTATTAAGAAAGATTAAGAGAGGGGAAAATGCCCTCTCTTTTTTTCATCTTTTAGTTTGTCAAATTAAGCTAGACAATGTCCAATCTGGTACATGTTCCAAAAATACTTCAACTGGTGTTTTATAGTCTAACGATTTTCTAGGTATTCTATTTCTTTTGTTAGCGATTGACGAGGC
>NZ_BAAGPH010000048.1:0-503 GCF_054784355.1 Alkalibacterium psychrotolerans
ACCAATGAGGATGACGTCTCAAGACAGTATCGTCCACTCAAACAAATCATCGAACGATTAAACCGAACGTATAAAGGCCATTACCGTGGAACCCATGGGTTCAAGTCAGTTAATGGCGCTCGAGCACACGTGGCTTGCTTTACCGCCTGCTTCAACTTCTTACGTCCTCATCAGTCCTTGGATGGTGAAGTTCCCGTGAGAATTCCTTTTATCCATGATGGTGCGAAAACCATGCCGGACAAGTGGATTCGTTTATTGAATTTTGGAAACGGACTTCTTCAATATCTGGACTGATTTCGCATTTACTCTAATCTGTCAAAAACATGTTAAGCTTACGGTTTTTTAGTGTGCCCTTTTTTCGCTTTTCATCACTACATAGACTCTTATTAAAGGCTAACTTTTTTTAAAAATCAGTTTTTATTTAACCTGATCAATAGCTAGCATCAAACGAGCAACAAGATTTTTTTAATACATAGTTTTTCATAGATTATTGGGTGTTACCT
>NZ_BAAGPH010000049.1:0-507 GCF_054784355.1 Alkalibacterium psychrotolerans
ACCCCGAACCAATATCTCGGTATGTGGCACCGTGCTCTTGTAGTGGTGTAACAGCGGGTCGATAAAGGCTTTTACCCCTTTAGATGTGTACTGATTGCCTGAACGCAGTTCAGCTTTCAAAAAATCTCCGGTCAATCCGTCAAAGGCAACTAATGGGTGATAGCCGTAGGTTTGATAATGGGCATTATAATCTGTTTGTTCTTGATGACCAAAAGTATCTGAATGTGTGGAATCGACATCAATGATTAATTCGGTGTCATTGCGAATCAAACGAGCTTTATCAATGAGCGACTGATTTAATGCTTGGAGTTGAACGATGTTCTCCTCGGTGAAACGATCTAAAAACCGTGAGATTGACGATTGTGAGGCCAACTGTTTTTTACCGAGTACAGCTTGAAAGACTGGATCCCGTCTTAATAGATTAGCTGATGAGTCTGCCGAGTAACCAGCAATTAATTGCATAATAAGCTGTTCCAATATCGCTAAGTTATCATGTGTGAAGTAAGC
>NZ_BAAGPH010000050.1:0-517 GCF_054784355.1 Alkalibacterium psychrotolerans
ACCATTTTACTGTACCTGTTTCCATAATAAAATTCCTCCTTGTGCCTTTGCACATATTTACATTATTGCTTAAGGACCAATTCGGAATGCATTACACAGTTCGTAAAATGTCTCTTACAATATGTTATACATAGTATAGCACACGTCGCTCTATTTACCTAATTTATTCTGATATTGACTTATTTCGGACTTATTTGAAAGAGTTGGTCAGCTCACATCGTTTTATACTAGTCTTGAATCGCTTATCTAACCAAGGATCAGTCTAGATACTAATGATACTAACTATAAAGTGGAAAGAAGCTATTATCTTACCCGGGATGATCTTCACCACTATTTGCTGTTTAGGAGACGAAAAAAGGACACGGAAGAATCCGTGTCCTTTTACTATAGTTTAGGTTTAAGTTAATTAAGCCTTAGTTACGTTTGCTGCTTGAAGTCCGCGTGCGCCTTCTTCAGTGTCAAAGTTAACTGCTTGGCCTTCGTCTAAAGATTTGAATCCTTCTTCTTGGATTGCTGA
>NZ_BAAGPH010000051.1:0-519 GCF_054784355.1 Alkalibacterium psychrotolerans
TAGGCCAGCTTCACAGCTTTCAAGTCATGCCGAAGGAGGCTCGTTGTCAAGCCCTCACGGGTTAAGCAGCCTGACGCTCTGATCGTAGTGCATTGACGAAGCTTTCATGTGGCGTTCTATAATCCAATATTTTTCTAGGATAATCATTCATCCATTGTTGTATACGCAAGCATTGTGCTTCTGAGACTTGACCAATCGGCTTCCCTTTGGGAATGAAACGACGAATGAATTTATGCTGGTTCTCACTTGTTCCCCGTTCAAACGATGCATAGGGATGACTGAAATAGATGTCTAAAGTATCCTTTAAGGCCTCATAAAGTCCCGCAAACTCAGAACCATTATCAGAAGTTATCGTTTTAAATAGTGTAGAGAATGTATGACCTGATCGTTTTTGAAGGTCACGAATCGCCTGATTAACCGATTCCTGATCTTTTCCATTTACTTTTAAGATGATTTCAAATCGGGTCTGTCGTTCAGCCAAAGTGAGCAGTACAGCATCGGTCTTTTCTTTATTACCTA
>NZ_BAAGPH010000052.1:0-553 GCF_054784355.1 Alkalibacterium psychrotolerans
ACTTGAATTGTAAAATTAAGCTAGACGATTAAAAAAACCATTTGTGGTACACTCATTCCAAAATTAACAACCACGAAAATTAGGAGAGTGACCACAAATGGCCTACACCCATCTTACCATGGAAGAACTCGGTTGGATAGAGACTTATCTTACTATCGGACTATCAGTGCCACAAATTGCAGTTAAGCTAGGACGTTCCAAACAACCGATCTATAATGTGAAAGGTTACCTCAAAACCGGCAAGACGATACTAGATTACTACCGTCGCTATAAAGAAAATAAATCGCACTGTGGTGCGAAGAAAATTGAATTGCCTGAGGATCAAGTTCAATACATTAAAGAGAAAGTAGCTGACCACTGGACACCAGATGTCATTCTTGGCAGAGCTGAGAAAGACATCCGCTGTTCTATGCGAACCCTTTATCGTCGATTTCAAGACAGCGAGATATTTAACGTTTCCACTCTACCCATGAAGGGCAAGCGGAAACCTAACGGTCATAAAGAAAGACGAGGCAAGCAAGCATTTAAGCGTCACCTCCAGGATCGACAAACA
>NZ_BAAGPH010000053.1:0-559 GCF_054784355.1 Alkalibacterium psychrotolerans
TTGTTTTTACTGACTACTCGGTCAATAAGTGAGATATCATTTTGTCTGTTCATATCTGCGTTACGCCCCTACGCACTCCTACATATTCTTTGCTTCCAGCTTATCCTTCTGTAGGTAGCCATCTCTACGAACTTAATCACGATGTTGGCTGCGATACTGGTGGCGTATCCACCTCCTTGATTTCCAAAATTGTTATTGTTCTGTCCTTCCTAGCCATAAGGCTAGTACTATGACGTCTGCTGACTTCTCATCATTCGTTGTTACTACGAAATTATCTCGTTGATGAGATCTCCCCGGGTAAGAACGACAACCTTCCGCTCATGTCACTGCTCCATATACTGTACAGGATTCGTGCAGTATTGGACTTCGCTTTGTTTGGCAAGCTCATCCGTCCTGATTCAGCCTTAGTATGGAGTTTCTGTTCGTCAGTGCGAGCTTTTGCGTCCGACTTCCTTCAGATTCCACCTCACGGTGGACACCCTTGTCATTCACTAACAGTTCCTACTGCAAAGCCTGTAGTGGACTTTCACCACCAAGTTGTCGCCCATGCCGGGCGCAC
>NZ_BAAGPH010000054.1:0-569 GCF_054784355.1 Alkalibacterium psychrotolerans
TCATTGACGTGGATTCTACTCACTCAGACACCTTCGGAAAACAAGAACAGACTGATTTCAATACTCACTACGGAACAACGGGTTATCATCCCTTAGTGGCTTTTGATGGACTGACTGGTCTGTTTCTAGGTGCCGAACTTCGTCCGGGCAATGTGTACACGTCTAACAATGCAGAGGTCTTTTTAAAAGATATTATCCAACAACACAAGCAGCACTCATGTGATATGTTTTTAACTGTCCGAGGGGACAGTGGCTTTGCCAAACCTGAGATCTATGAGTTATGCGAGCAAGAAAAAGTGAAGTATATTATTCGTTTAAAAGTCAATGCACGACTGAAGAACATGGCTCAACAAAAGGTCCTTTACGGACCAGATACAGACTTTACACATAAAGAATCACAGTATTTCAAGATTGATTATCAAGCTAAAACTTGGGAAACGGGTCGTAAAGTAGCTGTAAAGGCCACTCGAGAAGCTGGCGAACTCTTATTTACGACGTTTGAGTTTATCGTATCAAATTTCGTTGATATACCTGCCCAAACAGTGTACAAGCTCTACCAAAAGAGAGGG
>NZ_BAAGPH010000055.1:0-626 GCF_054784355.1 Alkalibacterium psychrotolerans
TAACTCAAGTTTTGCAGTTGAATATCCAGGTTTAACCCTTGCGGTTATTGAAACTTCTTATAAATAATTATCAAAAAACACACAAAAAGACACCTCTCTTTGGTAAAATGTAGTCACCACAACAACATTCAAAGGAGAGATGTCTTATGACTAATATTTTACCAGAAAAATCAGAAAATCACGAGGTTGAATCGACCGTTTCCCACTTTTTTAAAGAATTCAAAATTGGAACACTCTTGAACCGAGCGAATGTAAAAAAAACTCGCGGTGTTAGTCCTGTGGTACTCTTTCAGTTCTTGTTTACTCTAGTCTTCACCTCAAAATCTGGAAACCAGGCTATCCTTTCTTCAAAAGCACCTGAAGAAATTAGTGTTTACACTGTAAACCGGTTCATGAATGCCAAAACCTTTAACTGGCGGAAATTTCTGATTCTATTGAGCGAGTCAATCATTGTGAAACGCCTGCTTTCCTTAGTGGAAAGCGATTCTGAACGTGTCTTAATCATTGACGATTCCACATACAGTCGGAACCGCAGCAAAAAAGTCGAGCTTTTAGCAAAAGTGTATGACCATTCAACCGGAACCTTTATGCGAGGGTTTCGTATGCTTACTTTGGGTTGGTCAGAC
>NZ_BAAGPH010000056.1:0-643 GCF_054784355.1 Alkalibacterium psychrotolerans
AAAAAAAATGGTCGAGGGATGTTTCTTTTTTAAAGACAAAATGAGCCCCACCGGCTATAATTGAAGTACCAACAGAAATTATAGGAGGGGCTCACTTTGTATCAAAATTATACCACAATGGAAACTGCTTTAACACTACAATTAGACTTCACTATTCCCGAGGATCACGAAGCACGTCTTATCAGTCGTTTCGTTGATTCTATTCCTGCGGAATTTCTTCTGGAAGAAACCTCTTCTACGGGACGTCCTGCGTTTCACCCTGCCATGTTACTTAAAATGTGCTTATTTGCCTATAGTCGTTCTACTTTTTCAGGTCGCACGATTGAACGCATGAATGACGAGTCCATTCCAATGAAATGGCTGACTGGCGACACATCCGTTACCTATAAAACAATCAATAATTTTCGTTCTAGTGAACATGCCAAGCGCCTGATCAAATATGCTTTCGTCCTGTTCACTTCACTACTCCAAGAGAATGGCCTGCTTCATGAGGAGGCTTTGTTTATTGACGGCACGAAACTTCAAGCTGATGCCAATATTTACTCCTTCACTTGGAAGAAGGCCATCGATCGTTATGAATCAAAGCTGAACGAGAATGTCGAAGCATTGTATGAAACCATGATTCAGTCACAAGTGGATATCT
>NZ_BAAGPH010000057.1:0-667 GCF_054784355.1 Alkalibacterium psychrotolerans
AGACACCTTTACCATATCAGAATGGGGTTCTTTTTTCATCACTTAACAGGTGAAAATGAAAAAGTAAATTTAAGCTGCCGTTAGGCAGTTGGCACATGTTTCAACGAAAAGTATGAATTGTTCAGGTTAGTATGTCTAAAAAATGAACACTAAAGTTTAGATTTGACAAATATGAAAGCGTGTTGTACTATATATTTACTAGATAACCACGCCCCCATTTCTGATAGGTGATGAACCTTGAAGACAGATACGTTCTGACATGGGGGCTCTTTTTGTATTCATAAGGAGGTAATATGGAAAATACTACTTCACTCAGCTTTCAGGAACAACTAGATTTGTTTGCTGAAAGGGGAATGTCGGTTAAATCAGGTGATCTAAAAAAATTAGAACACATTAGTTACTATAGGTTGAAAGAATTTGCAAGACCTCTAAGCACCGCTAAGAAAGTTAATGGGGAAGTACATATAAGCTATTCAGGTGTATCATTTAGCGAAGTTTTAACACGTTATTACCAGGATAAAAATTTAAGAATTAACTTACTCCTGAATAATTCATAGCTCTATAATTTAAGCTGGTTTCTTGAATAAATTAATCGTTCTTGGAAAAATTGGGAATTTTTCTACAAAATAGTGCGTTCTCGAAGTAGATTTTAACTAAATGAACCTTC
>NZ_BAAGPH010000058.1:0-683 GCF_054784355.1 Alkalibacterium psychrotolerans
CGCCTTTACGGCGGATGTCAGTTTAGCGATCCCAACGATTCGAAAAGTAGGGAAAAATAAAATCCGAACCGATACCCCCTCTTATTTGACCTTGGATAAAGGGTACGATGCCAAAGACATTTATACGGAAGCTCACAACTCTGGTCAAGAGCCGATCACCGCCTTAAAAAGACAAGCGAAACATAATGGGGAAGTTGATGACCATTATGCCCCTACCTGTTTTCGTGAACACAGCTATAAGTACGACAGCTATGATAAACGTTATGGTGCCCTCAAGTATGTTCGACCAGAAGCCCATTGCCGGGAGTGCCCCTTAAAAAATGCGGGGCTGTGTCAAAAAGTCTATAAGGTAAAACAAATGGATGATGCCAGAAAGTACAATCATCCCGCAAGAGGCACACAAGCTTGGCAGCGTATCTACAATGAGCGAAGCAGTGTCGAGCGAGTCAACGCTTACTTAAAAGATGCCTATCAACTCAATGCTACACGCTTTTATAAAGCCGATCATGCCAATGCTTTTTATCGTTTGATTCAACTGGCATACAATGCACGAACCTATGCAAACCAACGGTTAGCTGAGAGAAAGAACAGAAAAGAAATAGCCGTGTAATTTTTAAAAAATAGTCATTTTGAAATTAGACGAGTGTTTCCTTTTTTAAAAAGTTAGTTATGAAATTGGTTCA
>NZ_BAAGPH010000059.1:0-722 GCF_054784355.1 Alkalibacterium psychrotolerans
AGCATTATGGTGGTAAGTCAAGAGAATAGATTATAAATAGACAACCTAATTTCATAAAAAAGGGTTCACTGAACTAAACCGTCACGTATTCGAAAATACGTTCGGTTTATGTCTTCGGATAGTCGTCCTTAAGAAATAGTTTCTCTTAAGACTCCATCGCCTCCGATCTTGCGATATAGAGTTGGTGATCGCTTAGGAGTGCAAACACCAGACGCACTAATTTTCGTGCAGTTAAGACGAGGGCTCGTTTGTGTTGTGTTTTCGGTACTTCTTTATATTTTTTCTGGTAATAGGCTTCATACTCAGGAATATATCGTCTTACAGAGTTGGCAGCTTGAACTAAGTAATAACGTAAATAACGGTTTCCTGACTTAGACATCGGTGTCTTTTCTTTTTGATAGTTACCAGATTGATGTTTTGGCCAATAAAGACCAGCGTATTTTGCCAGTTGAGCTTCATGGTTAAATCGGTCAATTTGACCAACTTCAGCGATAATGCCTGCGGCATAAACAGGTCCAATTCCTGGAATGCTTAACAATGTTTTGGCGCTATCGATGGTTTCCATAATATTCTCAATGGCTTTATCAATGATTTTTATTTCTTGTTCAAATCCACGTATAACACGCATTTGAACACCTAGATTGATATCAATACTGTCTTGTGCTAGTTTGCCTAAGCGATAAGAGTCTGAGACAGATTTTCTAATGACTTTAGCTAATTTG
>NZ_BAAGPH010000060.1:0-738 GCF_054784355.1 Alkalibacterium psychrotolerans
AAAAATTCTGGAAAAAGTCATCCGCTGCGCCAGCATTTGACTTTTTTTAAATTTTAACGAAAACCTATTGTGATTTAATTAACAATAAGTCAACATCAGTAATTTATAGTTTTATGCAACACTAGTGGTATCGTTTATAAAAAGACCGAATTTTATTTTGGTTGTCTGATGTGCAGAATTGACAGTATTTTTTCTTTACAATAAAACGGTTACAATTCGCCGGTTATCTCACTCATAATAACATATCCTGACTGTAAAAAATAAAAAGAACATAATGCCTTGCATGATTTTTTTATTTTTTACAGTCAGGATACCGATAGATTTTTTCCGGAAATCTTTTACTAGTTCTATTTTTTAGATCACATTTATTTATGATACGGTTCCCCGTATCAATGGTAACCGCGGTAATTAAAATTAACCCTAATCTAATCCTGAATAAAGCTGGAAGATCTCTATAAAATATATCAGTGGCAACTGAATACATTTTACACAAATGTATTCAGTTGCTACTATTTTTTTTACTTTAATCATAATTCAATAAAAATTTTTAATTAAACTCTCATTTTTCTACATTAAACGAACAACTATATTAGAAAACAAATAATAAACAGTTCCTGAATAATTCATACTTTTTAATTGAAACCGTATGAAACTGCCTAACGGCAGTCTGATAATTACTTTTTTAGTTTCACCCCTTAAGTGATGAAAAAAGAACCCCATTCTGCTATGGTAAAGGTA
>NZ_BAAGPH010000061.1:0-775 GCF_054784355.1 Alkalibacterium psychrotolerans
ACTATCTCTATAAGAATAATGGTGTGCACGGACAATATCAGTGCAAAGTCTGTTCTGCTTTATTTAATTCGAAGAATCGTTACTCTAAAGATGTCATTCTCAAATGTCCTCACTGTGAGAAGTGTCTTGAGAAGATTAAACAACGGTCTGAATTCGACATCTACAAGTGTAAAAACGACACTTGTCCTTATTATATTCAGGCGTTAAACCAGTTGAGTGAGGAGCAAAAGGAACTCTATACTGTCGCACCATACTACTTAAAGCTACGATACGTCTATCGTCAGTTTAATTTAAAACTCGAGGACATCAAGTCCTATGGACTGATTGAATCGCCAGTTGACTTAAGTCGCATTCATGCCTCACCTCGATTATTAGGTGAGATTTTGACCTACCACGTTAATTACGGCCTTCCTGCACCTAAGGTTGCCGCATTAATCTACGACATACACGGAGTAAAGATTGGTAGACAGACGATATTAAACTACGCGGCAGCAGCAGGGGCTCAACTTTACACCCTTACTCAACACTACCCCTATGATCTTTCTGATCAGATCTGTGGAGACGAGACCTACATCCGTGTCGGGAAAAAATGGCACTATATCTGTTACTTCTTCGATGCAAAGAATAAAATCATCTTATCCCAAAGAGTGTCTGAAAAACGCAATACTGAATTAGCAATCAGGGCCATTCACGATGTGCTCGACCACTATATAGCTAGCGAAATCCCTGAGGATTTAAACCTCATCGTTGACGGAAACCCTATTTACAAACTGGC
>NZ_BAAGPH010000062.1:0-784 GCF_054784355.1 Alkalibacterium psychrotolerans
ACTCCTCAAGGAGGTCCGTTATCTCCTCTGTTAGCAAATGTTTATTTACATCATCTAGACAGAGAACTTGAACGCAGAGGACACAAGTTCGCTCGATACGCAGATGACTTCGTCATCTATGTTAAAAGTAAACGAGCGGGCGAACGGGTTATGGAAAATATCACGGAATTTATCGAGGACAAATTACGCTTAACAGTTAACAAAGAGAAAAGCCAAATCACTACTCCAAGCAAATCAAAATTCTTGGGTTTCCATATTCATAATAATATGGGAAAGTCGGATGCCGACCTAGTAAGTCGGCGAAACAAAAATTCCGAAATAAACTCAGAAAATTAACTCGTCGCAATCGACCAGGCTCTTTCAAGGATATAGTGAAGGACATCAACCGTGTAACGGTAGGATGGATTAATTACTATAGAATCGGATTTATGAAATCTTTTATGATTGAAATTAAATCGTGGTTGAATCATCGGCTAAGACAATTGATTTGGAAGAGATGGAAGAAAGTATCCACTCGATATAGAAAATTAAAACAACTGGGGATAGAACACGATGATGCACTCAAAATGGCTGGTAGCCGAAAGGCTTACTGGAGGCTCTCGCGAAGTAAAACTTTACATCGTGCCATAACAAATAAGAAGCTCGAACAGTGGAAATTAAAAGATTTAATACTACTGTATGAACGTTAGAGATATTCAAGTTATTGAACCGCCGTATACGAGAACCGTACGTACGGTGGTGTGAGAGGTCGACTAGTCAATTAATGACTAGTCTCCTACTCGAT
>NZ_BAAGPH010000063.1:0-802 GCF_054784355.1 Alkalibacterium psychrotolerans
ACAGCGGCTTCGCCACACCAGAGATGTATGAGTCTTGTGAAGCAACTGAAAGCCAGTACGTTATCCGATTAAAGAGCAATCGGAGGTTAAGTCACTTTGCTGAACACTCTGTTCTTTACGGAGACAATCAAGAATGGGACGAGCGAGAAGTTCAGTACTTTTCACTACCTTATCAAGCACAATCCTGGTCGAAACCCCGTCGTGTCTGTATACGTTCCGTCCGTGAAGGGGGAGAGTTGCTCTTTCACCATACGTTTATTGTGACTAACCTATCCGACAATGTCTCGCCTGAAGTCATATTTTCTCTTTACGGCAAGCGTGGAACAATGGAAAATTTCATCAAAGAAGCGAAAGGTGGCTTTTACTTCGATAAAACAGATAGCCCGCGTTTCTTAGAAAATCATGTCAGAATGATGATCAGTGTCCTTGCATACAACCTCGTTAATTTTTTAAAAAGCATTGGTTTTGATAAAGTAAACCAGGGCATGACGATTCATTCCATCCGGCTGACATTGCTTAAAGTAGCCGGTAAACTTGTTCAGACTGGGAGACAGGTCTATCTCAAACTGTCAAGTTATCATGTGTATCAAACTGAATTTTATAAGGTTTTTGAACGCCTGCGGCGATCCAAACAATGGATTTAGACTAGTTATCACACAAATTTTTTTAACCGATTCTTTTTCAAGGGATTCGTCTGCCCTTAAATAGACAAATAATTTTTATTATGACCTTCTTCTGTAGGCATCCTGTTCGAAAACACATTATTTTGGAAGAAAGTATCTGCCTAATTTAAAAAATGGCA
>NZ_BAAGPH010000064.1:0-832 GCF_054784355.1 Alkalibacterium psychrotolerans
TAAAAAAAGCTTCGGCTACGCCTTCGCCCTTTTTGGGATAGTGCGTAGCCTTTACTTTTTGAGTTCTGAATAATCATAGATAATACCGTGAACACTCTTATAATAAACAGGTACCATTTCATTTCCACATCGTTCACAACTAAATCTTGGGGGATCCATCGGATCCCCACCATCCATACTATCGAAATGTTTGACTATCTCTTTCGGAATCTCTTCTCTTTCTTTACATGTTCGACAAATGAACTCTATAACGTTCGTTGATTTCTTTTTCGCGTTGGTCCCAGTTGAACCGATATTTTTTAATAGCTTTTCGCGTTGCTTCTTTTTTCTTACATTTATACGTTTCCGACTCAATGATTTCAATCTCCCGATTAATATATTTTTTGGCAAGTACATCGTTCGCAAATTGAAGGGTTAGGTGCCCTTTTTTGAGCACAGCTATCCCTCGGAACTCCATCACATTGCCACATTCCGAACATTCCAAAGGATCTTCTCCAAATGATTCTATGCGTCGCTCTCGCCAACCTACCGGTTTAATCATTTTCTTCGCATTAATCAACACGCGTTGGGCTTCACGTTGAAATTGTTTCACCACTTCTTTCATGAGCGTCTTAATTCGACGAGAATACAACCCATAGTGGCGAACCATTTTAAATTGTTCATCTGGAATATGTCGAACAAGTCGTCCGATAAATTCCATCACAGCCACTTCTTCAACTTTCCATTCGCCATCCCGTTTATCCTGATAACTAAAGCAAACAGATTCCCCGTCATACATGATGATGCGATGAAGAGCGATAGGTCCCCGTTTCATGTAACGGCCAATATAGCC
>NZ_BAAGPH010000065.1:0-853 GCF_054784355.1 Alkalibacterium psychrotolerans
CCAGTAACCCTTTTACACGTGTTTGACTCCTCTTAGGCGCATGGATATAGAACCCATCCGGGTTATTCTTATACGCGGCTTGTAGTAGTGGTTGGACTTGCTTTTTAGCGCGCTCTGACAAGACTCTTCGGATTAATTTCAAGACAACAGTCTGCCACTGTTTTCTTAGTTTGATGTAAGGGATATAGTCATATTGTTTCCATTTTCCATCCTTCGTCACCCCGCCCATTGTCACAAGCATATGGATATGGGGGTTAAATTCCAGTTTAGATCCAAAAGTATGAAGCGCTGAAACAATACCTGGTGTAACACCTAATGATTGAAACCATTCATTCAAAAGCCGTCCGGCTTCGTTCATTAACCCTTTTAGCAGTTCTTTTCGGTACCGGCTGGTGAAAATGGGCCGCAGGCCTTCATCAATCGTTAAAATCACATGGCGGTGAATACTACGGTACATGTCATGTGATTGTATGTCTGCCCACTTTTGGGCTTCGCCTACTGCACAAGTGGGACAGAACTTCCCTTTACACCGTATCGGAACATGCTTGACATTGGGACAAGCCTCGCACTTGTATACACGGAATCCGTTAGACACATCCCCACAATGCAGAAACTTCTCAACCTCTTTTCTTATGACTGATCGAACCTTACCCTTGTTAATTTCTAGAAAATTTTCCCAATTGTTATTGTCCAGAAATATGGCTTTAAGTTTATTCATTTCTATGCGAATTCTTTTCTTTACCATATGTTTATAATACCCTTACAATCCCTCTCTTTTCAAATCAACTGATTGTCACTTGCGATTGAGGTGATGGGCTTTCTAAAAGGTAAAACTTTATACTTTCCTATACTA
>NZ_BAAGPH010000066.1:0-854 GCF_054784355.1 Alkalibacterium psychrotolerans
GAACTCTTCAAGCCATTTTTAAAAGAAAATCAGCTGAATCAAATATCAAAAGCGGCATAATAATCGGTACCAAGTCAATGACACCAAGGGTCAAAGGCTATTTTTTAACTGCAAAACTTGAGTTATTGACGTTACTGATGAAACTAGAATTAAGGTTGAAATCAACCCTCTTCACTATTTTGAGACAAATCAGAGCGTTACAGTATGAACCATTTGCGTATTTCAAAGAATCGTTCGCACCTGGTTAAGTGAAAGAGAGTACAAAAAGACTAATCCACAACTGAATAACCCTAAAAATTTCTGGAAAAAGTCATCCCTTGCGCCAGCAATTGACTTTTTTGGAAATTTTAACGAAAACTACTTGTGATAAAAGTAACAACCTATAAAACCTATTTATTCTAAGTTTTATGCAACACTAGTGAAACTGGATACACTTTAGAAATATAAATTAGAGAATTCAAAATCGTAAATTCTTAATGTCAACAAATCCAGCAATGCGCCTCTGATGATGAAATGTTCAAATTTATGTACTTTGATTAATTGTGAACAAATTTCGAAATGATGTGTTAAAACTATACAAATATTAACCTGAATAATTCATAGTACCTTGTCAGAACAGGCATTTATCCCGCTTTGATAAGGTTTATCAATCTATTCCTTATTCACCCGTTGGGTGAAGAAAAAAATATACAAAAAGAGCACGCTCTATGTTATTGTAAAGTCGACGAAAACAACAAAAACAAGAGGTGTGCTCAATGTCAACTTTACAAGAAAAGCAACTACAATTCAATCCCCATTTGGTTATGTCAAACGATGGCGGTCAATTATCCAATGATTCCGGTCTCCTTTTACTC
>NZ_BAAGPH010000067.1:0-867 GCF_054784355.1 Alkalibacterium psychrotolerans
CTCTTCCCCCCTTAATCTGATAAAATGAAGTTCACTAAAACAAACATTCATCACTTAAGGAGTGAAAAGAGATGCCTAATCTACTTCAGATTATCATGTATTTAGTTAATAAAATCAAGTGGCAAAATCATTTAATTCAGCTTTTGAATGACTATATTGCCTGGCTGGAAGATGAGGGGAAGCGACCACCTAAAGGAACCGATATCACGAACCTTGATTTCAATAAATTGACTCTTGATGAGCCACCGACAGTTGTAACGATTGAACGAGCTGACTATAAAGTCCTTCTAAAACAAGCCGCAGAAGCAGGGAAACCGATTAAACCTGTTCAAAGACATAAGTCCTCAACAACGGTTCCTGAGTCTATCCACTGTGCAAAATGTCATGCGCCTCACAACTTCCTCTATAAAAATAATGGGGGACAGGGTCAGTATCGATGTAAAATCTGTTCTACCTTGTTTAACGAGAAAAGCCGGTACTCTAAAGATGTCTTACTCAAATGCCCCCACTGTGAACGATGCCTTGAGAAGATAAAACAACGGTCTGAATTTGATATCTACAAGTGTAAAAACGATACCTGTCCTTATTATCTTGAAGCATTAAATAACTTGAGTGAAGAGCAAAAGAAACTCTATACTATCGCTCCATACTATCTAAAGTTGCGCTATATTTATCGCCAGTTTCGCTTGAAATTGGAAGACATTAAGTCCTATGGACTGATTGAATCACCGGTTGACTTAAATCGTATTCATGCGTCCCCACGTTTATTAGGTGAAATCTTGACCTATCATGTTAATTACGGGTTGCCCGCACCAAAGGTAGCCGCATTAATCTACGATATGCACGGAGTAAAAATCGGTAGACAAA
>NZ_BAAGPH010000068.1:0-931 GCF_054784355.1 Alkalibacterium psychrotolerans
ACTCCGTGCATATCGTAGATTAATGCGGCTACCTTTGGTGCGGGCAACCCGTAATTAACATGATAGGTCAAGATTTCACCTAATAAACGTGGGGACGCATGAATACGATTCAAGTCAACCGGTGATTCAATTAGTCCATAGGACTTGATGTCTTCTAATTTCAAGCGAAATTGGCGGTAAATATAGCGTAACTTGAGATAGTACGGGGCGATAGTATAGAGTTCCTTTTGCTCTTCACTTAAATTATTCAACGCATCAAGATAATAAGGACAAGTATCGTTTTTACACTTGTAGATATCAAATTCAGACCGTTGTTTTATCTTCTCAAGGCACCGTTCACAGTGGGGACATTTAAGTAACACATCTTTAGAGTATCGGCTTTTTTCGTTGAATAAGGCGGAACAGATTTTACACCGGTACTGTCCGTGTTTTCCATTATTTTTATAGAGGAAGTTGTGAGGCGCATGACACTTTGCGCAATGGACAGACTCAGGAACCGTTGTTGAGGACTTATGTCGTTGAACAGGTTTAATCGGTTTTCCTGCTTCTGCGGCTTGTTTTAAAAGGACTTTATAGTCAGCTCGTTCAATCGTTATAACTTTCGGAGGCTCATCAAGAGTCAATTTATTGTAATCAAGGTTCGTGATATCCGTCCCTTTGGGTGGTCGCTTCCCCTCATCTTCCAGCCAGGCAATATAATCATTCAAAAGCTGAATTAAATGATTTTGCCACTTGATTTTATTAACTAAATACATGATAATTTGAAGTAGATTAGGCATCTCTTTTCACTCCTTAAGTGATGAATGTTTGTTTTAGTGAACTTCATTTTATCAGATTAAGGGGGGAAGAGGTGCCTTTTTGCACTTTTATTGACAGAGCAACGTTAGTTGCTTTAAAACATGTTAAAAATATAAAAAAATTGGTAACTACT
>NZ_BAAGPH010000069.1:0-950 GCF_054784355.1 Alkalibacterium psychrotolerans
TAATCTCTTCAGCTGATACATCCATGCGGTTGGTGATAATTCTTAAATTGACTTGCTGCTTTCTTTCTATCGTCACAAGTCGAAAGAGACTCGTCAAGTAGACTTGACTGCCCAATTGAACCAACTGATCACTGATAATACCCGTTCCTTTAGGAACGTCTAGATGGCTTTGCACATGTACCTTCGTATTCTTCTTAATCCGAGAAACGAAGAAATACCCATCCCAATGCATTTGATCGAATTGAGCGAAATCAAGATACCCACGATCAAAAACGTATGTAGCCAGTGGCTCATTAATAAAGACATCTAAGTGCTCATGATCATGTTCAGAAGCAGGAGATACTTCAAATTGTTCAGGGTGCACCCAACTTTCATTCATGAAGCAGACTTTTAGATGTAACTTTATGCCAGCTTTTGTCGGTCGAAAATGCGCCCATGGATAGGAATTCTTGCTAAATGAAAAGGTTGAGGAATCAATCAGAAAGAGTTTTTCTTTCGATTTTACCTCCGTCTTTTTATGCACAAGAGAAAGTAAATGATTAAAAATCTCCAGTAATACACTTGGTTCAAGTGCCCGTAGGGCACGAGAAAGCTGAGAGTAACTGATAGAGTCTATCCCCATCACTTTTTTTAAATTCGGATTGACAAGTTGCTGGTCTAGGTGCCGTAAACTTTCCGTTTCATCGTTAATGGCATACAGAAAGAGCTTTATTGCTTTCTTAAATTTCAATTTCTTTGCGTAACGATCAAATTGTTCAATGGCTTGACGAGAGTGAAAGCTTAATTGTTCTAACTTAATATACGAAAACCATTTGTTTATGGTCATTTTTGTTTTATACTTATCCATGCGTAGATCCTTTGTATTGGTCTTGGATAAGTCATCCAAGTACTAGTATAAAGGATTTTTTTATGCCATGGAACAGGTTACTATTTTAATGCAACACTAGTGA
>NZ_BAAGPH010000070.1:0-958 GCF_054784355.1 Alkalibacterium psychrotolerans
AGACACCTTTACCATATCAGAATGGGGTTCTTTTTTCATCACTTAACAGGTGAAAATGAAAAAGTAAATTTAAGCTGCCGTTAGGCAGTTGGCACATGTTTCAACGAAAAGTATGAATTGTTCAGGAGGGAAGATAAATAATATTAATTATGAAGGAACTGAATTAGAGGAATATAGCAAATATTTTGGTCGAGTGGTCATCAAGTTTCACAAAACATTCCAAAGTGGAGTGAGGTGGAGTGAGCCACTCATTAATGATTTAGAAGTATTGCAAATTCTGCCTGCTGCTTTTGATGGGATTGATTTCCCAGGATACGACAAGGTCCACTTAAGTTATAAACAATTAGAAACTATCGTTAAAAGACAGAAAATTGATTGGATAAAGGCCTTAGAAAATCAGAAAGCCATTTATCTTATTAGAGACGACAACAACGGTAAGCATTATGTTGGGTCTGCTACTGGAGACAACGGTATGTTATTGCAAAGATGGTCTTCTTATGTATCAGATGGACATGGAGGTAATGTCGAATTATTAAATATCGTTAATGATACAGGTAAAGGTATGGACTATATTAAAAAGCATTTCAATTTCTCGATTTTAGAGAATTATAACTCAAGAGTAGATAGGAACTTTATACTACAGAGAGAAAACTGGTGGAAAAATATACTAGGGACCAGAAAACCAAATGGATATAATGCAAATTGATTACATTAATATAAGGCTTTCAAGAAATTAATCTTTTCGATTTGACCGGAGCATGTAATAAGAATTACAGCTACGAATTATAGTGGTTACTCATTTGTTATATAAATACGTATATTTACAGTTAATTACTCAAGTTTCGCACCCTAATAAATGCTTCACAATCCTATCGGATTAACCCTCACCAAAGAAATTACGCAGCAATTTGTTCTTGGTTTGACTGATTTCCAATCAAAATTTCTTTGAATGCCGCCG
>NZ_BAAGPH010000071.1:0-991 GCF_054784355.1 Alkalibacterium psychrotolerans
AATCGTATTCATGCGTCCCCACGTTTATTAGGTGAAATCTTGACCTATCATGTTAATTACGGGTTGCCCGCACCAAAGGTAGCCGCATTAATCTACGATATGCACGGAGTAAAAATCGGTAGACAAACAGTATTAAACTATGCGTCAGCAGCGGGCGCCCAATTATACACGCTTACGCAGCATTATCCCTATAATCTTTCTGATCAGATTTGCGGAGATGAGACCTACATTCGTGTCGGAAAGAAATGGCACTATATCTGTTATTTCTTTGACGCAAAAAATAAAATTATTCTGTCACAACGCGTATCAGACAAACGCAATACTGAATTAGCCATCCGATCCATTCATGATGTGCTGGACCACTATATAGCTAGTGAAATCCCTAAGGATTTAAACCTTATCGTTGATGGCAATCCCATTTATAAATTGGCTCAACATTTCTTAGCCCAGCATGATTTAAATTTCACTATCACTCAGGTCATTGGTTTAACCAATGAGGATGACGTCTCAAGACAGTATCGTCCACTCAAACAAATCATCGAACGATTAAACCGAACGTATAAAGGACATTACCGTGGAACCCATGGGTTCAAGTCAGTGAATGGCGCTCGAGCACACGTGGCTTGCTTTACCGCCTGCTTCAACTTCTTACGTCCTCATCAGTCCTTGGGTGGTGAAGTTCCCGTGAGAATTCCTTTTATCCATGATGATGCGAAAACCATGCCGGACAAGTGGATTCGTTTATTAAATTTTGGAAACGGACTTCTTCAATATCTGGACTGATTTTGCATTCACTCTAACCTATCAAAAATACGTTAAACTGACGGTTTTTTAATGTGCCTTTTTTACGCTTCTCATCACTAAACAGACTTTTATTAAGGACTAACTTTTTTTAAAAATCAGTATTTATTTAGCCTGATCAATAGCAAGTATCAAACGAGCAACAAGATTTTTTTAATACATAGTTTTTCATAGATTATTGGGTGTTACC
>NZ_BAAGPH010000072.1:0-1026 GCF_054784355.1 Alkalibacterium psychrotolerans
CCTCCTTTTCTTCGGAGTTCGAGGATCAGTTTCGTTAAATTCATGCTCATAAGCATCAAGCCAATGTCATTATGCACGGCTTGATTCCCTCTGACATGAACGCGGCGCATGCCAAAGACACCTTTCATCCGACCGAAAACAGTTTCTACGTCAATCTTTCGCTGGGCATAGATCCGTCTTCCATAATCGCTCTCCAGGTGTGCTTTCGCTTGATGTTTAAAGTATTCCCAATTGTAATTCACCGATGTTTGTCTTTGGTTCCCCTTCGGGGTTTTGGCTAGTTTATTCAGCCTGTCATCCATTTGTTCCTTGTCTGCTGTGTACACTTTAAACTGACGCGTATATCCCTGTTTATCCACACGTGTGCTGTAGTGGGTAAAACTAAACCGCACACCGTCCAGGTCGGTATAAGCATCTTCTATTTCGTCATAAGACCAATTATCCCGGCGTTTCGGATCTTGTTTATATTTTTTCTTTTGTTCTGCGTTATACATGCCGTAAGGGATCAAAGGGATCTTTTCATAGTCATCGATGATGGATTCATAGTTTTCTTCACTGCCATATCCAGCATCTGCGACAATATATTTGAATAAGTCCAGTGTAGAAATGGCCGATAAAAATGGAAGTAGCGTTCGCGTATCCGTAGGATTTGAAAAGATATCGTAGTCAATGACGTATTGATTACTAGAAGCAACTTGAAGATTATAGCCAGGTTTCAATTCACGGTTTTTCATGGGATCTTCTTTCATACACATGAACGTAGCGTCTTTATCCGTTTTGGAATAACTGTTTCGTCCATCAAAGGTTGCGCGGGCTTCTTCGTATGACTGTTTTCGCGGAAGGTAATCTTTGACACACTTGTTGCGGTGCTTTTTTAATAGACGACGTCGTCGTTTGTGTATAGAACCACCTTTGGGAATCTGTGTTTCTTCTTGGATAGATTCTTCAACCGCTTCTAGCGAGGTGTCAATTGCCTCAATCAGCGTTTCAATGCCTTCTGATGTGTCTAACTGCTCTTTTGAAAGG
>NZ_BAAGPH010000073.1:0-1065 GCF_054784355.1 Alkalibacterium psychrotolerans
AAATTCTGGAAAAAGTCATCCGCTGCGCCAGCATTTGACTTTTTTGAAATTTTTAACGAAAACTCATTGTGATTTAATTAACAATAGACAAGCATCGATAATTTTCAGTTTAATGCAACACTAGTGATTTATTTCATAAATTAATATTCCTACTATCTGTTTTTTTGCTTGTTCTAGTCCTCTATTAGTTCCTGCTTTAGTGATGTTTTTGGCATAATCACCGGATACAATTTTAATTTTACTAACTTTTTTGTGTTTTTTAGCTACTTTATATTTTTCCTTAGCTAAAACGTCATTGACACCAAATCGATGTTTGTTTTGTTCAGTTTCTTTTTTCTGTGTCGTTTCTTTCCAACTCATTAAATCCTTCTCGCCTTTTGACTGATTTAATGATCCTTCTGTAAAAGTAAGATTGGAACTATCCGTGGCTAAATCATTTCTCTTATTACTATCGGCATGCAATCTTAGTAAGTCATCATTGTGATACTCTTTTGCTGAGACTATATGATCAATGTGAATTCGACTAGCTGATTCCGTTTTTTGATTAGGTTTTTTTACAACAAGTTTTTCACCTGTATATCCATCCACCACATAATCATTCTTTTGGAATGTTTCCTTCCTCTGAGCAGTGAATCGACGATCAATTTTTATAGTATTTCCCGTATTCAAATCTTTCTTTTGAATTATTCTCCCTTCATAATTTTTGTGATTATATCCTTCTTTGAATCTTTCCTCACGTTCTGCACTAGTAAAAATATCTTGTCTGGCATTATGAACAGTGTCAACTACTCCACCTTTTTTATAATCATCATATATATGGCTTAATCCAAATTGAGTAATTATATTATTTTGGATTTCATCTCCAATTTGATCTAGTAAGTCCAATATACTTAAGTTAGATTCCCTTTCAACAAATATAGTCGTAAAATCTTTATTAATAACTCAAGTTTCGCACCCTAATAAATGCTTCACAATCCTATCGGATTAACCCTCACCAAAGAAATTACGCAGCAATTTGTTCTTGGTTTGACTGATTTCCAATCAAAATTTCTTTGAATGCCGCCG
>NZ_BAAGPH010000074.1:0-1179 GCF_054784355.1 Alkalibacterium psychrotolerans
TATTACCCTTACCCACATTGTGTGGTTAAGTCCTCGACCGATTAGTACTGGTCCGCTCCACATATCACTATGCTTCCACTTCCAGCCTATCTACCTGATCATCTTTCAGGGGTCTTACTCACTTAAAGTGATGGGAAATCTCATCTTGAAGGGGGCTTCACGCTTAGATGCTTTCAGCGTTTATCCTGTCCACACATAGCTACCCAGCGATGCCAGTGGCCTGACAACTGGTACACCAGCGGTGTGTCCATCCCGGTCCTCTCGTACTAAGGATAGCTCTTCTCAAATTTCCAACGCCCGCGACGGATAGGGACCGAACTGTCTCACGACGTTCTGAACCCAGCTCGCGTACCGCTTTAATGGGCGAACAGCCCAACCCTTGGGACCGACTACAGCCCCAGGATGCGATGAGCCGACATCGAGGTGCCAAACCTCCCCGTCGATGTGAACTCTTGGGGGAGATAAGCCTGTTATCCCCAGGGTAGCTTTTATCCGTTGAGCGATGGCCCTTCCATATGGTACCACCGGATCACTAAGCCCGACTTTCGTCCCTGCTCGACTTGTAGGTCTCGCAGTCAAGCTCCCTTCTGCCTTTACACTCTACGAATGATTTCCAACCATTCTGAGGGAACCTTTGGGCGCCTCCGTTACATTTTGGGAGGCGACCGCCCCAGTCAAACTGCCCGTCTGACACTGTCTCCCGACCGGTTAACGGTCGTGGGTTAGAGTGGCCATACAGCTAGGGTAGTATCCCACCAACGCCTCCACCAAGACTGGCGTCCTGGCTTCATTGGCTCCTACCTATCCTGTACAAGCTGTACAGACACTCAATATCAAACTACAGTAAAGCTCCATGGGGTCTTTCCGTCCTGTCGCGGGTAACCTGCATTTTCACAGGTACTATAATTTCACCGAGTCTCTCGTTGAGACAGTGCCCAAATCGTTACACCTTTCGTGCGGGTCGGAACTTACCCGACAAGGAATTTCGCTACCTTAGGACCGTTATAGTTACGGCCGCCGTTTACTGGGGCTTCAATTCAGAGCTTCGCCGAAGCTAACCCTTCCTCTTAACCTTCCAGCACCGGGCAGGTGTCAGCCCCTATACATCTTCTTTCGAATTAGCAGAGACCTGTGTTTTTGGTAAACAGTCGCTTGGGCCTATTCACTGCGGCTGACCAA
>NZ_BAAGPH010000075.1:0-1202 GCF_054784355.1 Alkalibacterium psychrotolerans
ACGTGCAATCAGTGCTTTTTGTGTCGGAATGTTCTCATGGATACGCACCATCAAGGAACGGAGGAGCGCTTGATAGTTCAATTTGACGGGTGGACCCACACGAGATTCTTTTTCGAATAGAGCTAATGCTTTTCCCCACTCAAGTGGGGAGAGAATTTCTTGGTATTTCTCCTGAACGTCAAGTTTTTCTAAAAAATCAATGTCAAATAAAGTGGATTGTTGTATAATGGACATAAGGAATCCCTCCTGGAGTACGTGTCTTAGTCGACAACCTAATTGTACCATATGGGGGGTTCCTTTTTTCTATGTTTTAAAAAAGTTGATTTATCAGGTGTTAAACACGACAAATAATTATGAAATTGGCTCAATTAGATAGAATAAGCATCTTTCCGAAATACAATCTTAGCGCTTGCAAAATCTTCAAATCCTAAAAGATTAGCTTTCTTTTCGCTCCTGTTACAAATGTTGAACACATTATTGCTTAAGTTACTCCATTTGTATTGTTCATTAATCACATTTACCATGTGGTAAACAATACAAAATACAACCGCTAATCTATTAGTTGCCCTTTTATCGCCTTTACCATCAGTTATATGAAATAAAATATTATTCCAGTTAGTCCTAACTATCGGTGTAGTTTTTAACTTGATATCAATAATATTTGAATTATGTGCACACAAATTTCTTATCAAATTTAAACACTTCAACCATGATATAAGTTCTTTTCTACTACACTTATAAAAAGAAGCTAATTCATTCTGGAGTTTCATATTCATTAACTCAACCATACTTACTAAATTTCCAAACATCAAAATGTCGATGGAAAGCCATACTGTAGGAAAGCCGTCTTCGTTTTTATTTTCCTTTGATTTTACATCAGAATAATTTGATTTGTGAATAGACTTTTTCAAATTTTTCTTAAAATCAATTTGCTTTGATTCAACACGGGCTCTAGAGTTTGCTTGCCTATTTACCCATTTTGAAAAGTCTAAATAACCGTACGGTCCGTAATGATTCCCCAAAATAAATGATATCTTAGTTTTTAAAGAAACTTCTATTTTTTCAATAGCATGAAGTAACCTGAACAATTCATACTTTTCGTTGAAACATGTGCCAACTGCCTAACGGCAGCTTAAATTTACTTTTTCATTTTCACCTGTTAAGTGATGAAAAAAGAACCCCATTCTGATATGGTAAAGGTG
>NZ_BAAGPH010000076.1:0-1264 GCF_054784355.1 Alkalibacterium psychrotolerans
AGGAGGTTTATTCAATAGGAATCAAGCCCGAGAACACACCGTTTCGAGGAAAAATTCCTTATTTTTTCAAAGATAATTAATCTGTTCAAGAAAACAGCTTTAATTATAGAGCTATGAATTATTCAGGGCATAAGATGAAAGAAAAAGGGGAATTGACTTATCATATTCGTTTACGTGCAACTTTGAAGGTGAAACCAGAGGCTCAAAAACCAGGAGAGAAAATTAGAGTTCACTTGCCTTTGCCGATTGAATATGCTCAAGTAAAGAACTTTAGACTCATTGATACATCTCATAAATCAGCTCTAGTGAATGAACCTGACCATCCAGCAAGAACCGTTTATTTTGAGAAAGAATATGAAGCGGACGAAGAGTTTTATGTGGAATATGAATTCGATAATCATATGGTGTATAAAAATCCTTTGCCGGAAGAAGTAGACGAAGCACAACCTACATTTTATACTGAAGAACAATTACCACATATTAAATTTTCACCTTATATCAAATCAGTAGCTAAAGAGATTATCGGGAATGAAACCAATCCTCTTGAAAAAGCACGTTTAATTTACGAATATATTACTAAAAATGTGATGTATTCGTTTGTCCGTCCTTATTACACCATTACAGATATTCCAACTTACGCTTTAACAGGTTTTAAAGGAGATTGTGGTATCCAAGCTCTTACTTTTATTACCTTATGTCGTGCAGTTGGAGTTCCAGCAAGATGGCAGGCTGGCTTATACACCAATCCAGAAACAATAGGAAATCATGATTGGGCTCAATTTTATGTAGCCCCATTTGGCTGGTTATATGCCGATACTTCTTTTGGTGGCTCAGCATACCGAACAGGTGAAGAAGAACGATGGAAATTCTACTTCGGGAACTTAGAACCATTCAGAATGCCAGCAGTATCCGATTTTCAACATGATTTTACACCTGCGTTAGATTTCAGTCGAAATGATCCGTATGATAATCAAAACGGAGAAGCTGAACTCGAAAGTGGAAAATTAACTTATAATGATATTCACTAGTGTTGCA
The DNA here is from genome assembly GCF_054784355.1 of Alkalibacterium psychrotolerans. NCBI lineage: Bacteria > Bacillati > Bacillota > Bacilli > Lactobacillales > Carnobacteriaceae > Alkalibacterium > Alkalibacterium psychrotolerans. The sequence continues at coordinate 1,036 of NZ_BAAGPH010000076.1, forward strand.
TTAAAATATTAAACTGTTCCATGACATTAAAAAATCCTTTATACTAGTACTTGGATGACTTATCCAAGACCAATACAAAGGATCTACGCATGGATAAGTATAAAACTCAAGTTTCGCACCCTAATAAATGCTTCACAATCCTATCGGATTAACCCTCACCAAAGAAATTACGCAGCAATTTGTTCTTGGTTTGACTGATTTCCAATCAAAATTTCTTTGAATGCCGCCG
>NZ_BAAGPH010000078.1:0-1294 GCF_054784355.1 Alkalibacterium psychrotolerans
AATATTCAACAGCTGGTTCTGTTGCATTAGCTACTCCAGAAGATCATATTAATTTTTTGACGATTGTAAGACCAAGGGGTCTTTATACTCTTTTTTCCATCTTTTTGTTTTCGATCTAATCGAGAAGAATATAAAGTGGCATGATAGACAGTTAATACTTAAAAATGTCTAAAAAAGCAGTGAGTTTAATAGAAATAGTTATCCACATTTAGAGGTATGAATAATTCAGGTAATAGCTGATTTATTTAAAAATTCATCAATATTTCTAGAAAAGAGGATTGTAATGAAAAAAATCATGATGATAGGCCCTATAGAATCGGGGAAAACAACGCTATGTCAAAGGATCAAAGGTGAGGTATTATCCTACAGCAAGACTCAAGCTATACAATTTGATCCTGGGATGATTGATACCCCTGGGGAATTTTTGCATCACCGACGATATTATAACGCCTTGCAAGTGACTTCTGTTGAAGCAGATATAATTGCTTTTATATCCAGTGTTTCTGAAAGGGAACAAACCTTTCCGCCCATGTTTAATTCTTATTTTTCAAAACCTGTTATTGGTATACTGACTAAGATCGATTTAGCAACATCCAGCAAAGTGTTGGAAGAAGCAGAGAAGAGATTGGAAATAGCTGGGGCAGAGAATATATTTAAGGTGTCAGCGTATACAAACGAAGGAGTTGAAGAAATTGTGAAATACTTACAGGATGACGAGCTGAAAGATTCCTGATTAAGAATATATAAAAAAATTAAATATATGTTGCCTTTGAAGCGCTTTCTTGCTATTATGTTTGTGATAGAATATGAATTCAAAAAACGCTCTAATTAAGGAAACCGGTGTAAATCCGGTACGGTCCCGCCACTGTGAGAACCTTTCAGGTTTAAGTCAGGTCGTTAATTAGAGTTTACTATTACTACTAGGGCTCTGTTTCGAGGCAAAACAGAACGCTTTTTGGCCTATGACCGTCTCATGGGCTTTTTTATTTTTCCAGAAACAAACCTGAATTATATTAGTGTTTGAAGAAGGAAAATTCTATCAGGATCTGCAGATCGATAATAGTTTCACAAAGATCACAGAACTATTGACGGAGAATCTCCAATGAGGGAGAATAGGTACAGTGTAGTACTTCTCTGGTTTTTTATTCAATTTTTTAGTACATTGATGGTAACTCCCAATAATCTATGAAAAATTATGTTTCCCAAATTTCTCGTTGCTCGTATGATGATTTCTGTCGATGAAGGTAATATAATCCAATCATTGTCTGGATTAAACAGCTTTATAACAGATCCA
>NZ_BAAGPH010000079.1:0-1383 GCF_054784355.1 Alkalibacterium psychrotolerans
CACTAGTGTTGCATTAAAATATTAAACTGTTCCATGACATTAAAAAATCCTTTATACTAGTACTTGGATGACTTATCCAAGACCAATACAAAGGATCTACGCATGGATAAGTATAAAACAAAAATGACCATAAATAAATGGTTTTCGTATGTTAAGTTAGAACAATTAAGCTCTGATTCTCGTCAAGCCATTGAACAATTTGATCGTTACGCAAAGAAATTGACATTTATGAAAGCCATAAAGCTCTTTTTGTATGCCATCAATGATGAAACGGAAAGTTTACGACACTTAAATCAGCAACTTGTCAATCCGAATTTAAAAAAAGTGATGGGGATAGACTCTATCAGTTACTCTCAGCTTTCTCGTGCTCTACGAGCACTTGAACCAAGTGTATTACTGGAAATTTTTAATCATTTACTTTCTCTCGTGCATAAAAAGACGGAGATAAAATCGAAAGAAAAACTCTATCTCATTGATTCCTCAACTTTTTCATTTAGCAAAAATTCCTATCCGTGGGCACATTTTCGACCGACAAAAGCGGGAATAAAGTTACATTTAAAAGTCTGCTTTATGAATGAAAGTTGGGTGCACCCTGAACAGTTTGAAGTATCTACAGCTTCTGAACATGATCATGAGCACTTAGATGTCTTTATTAATCAGCCACTGGCTACATATGTTTTTGATCGTGGGTACCTTGATTTCGCTCAATTTGATCAAATGCATTGGGATGGATATTTCTTTGTTTCTCGAATTAAGAAAAATACGAAGGTACATGTGCAAGCCCATCTAGCCGTTCCTAAAGGAACGGGTATTATCAGTGATCAATTGGTTCAATTGGGGAGTCAAGTTTACTTGACGAGTCTCTTTCGGCTTGTGACGATAGAAAGAAAGCAGCAGGCCAATCTAAGGATTATCACCAACCGCATGGATGTATCAGCTGAAGAGATTAGCAAAATGTATCAATCACGGTGGCAGATCGAATTATTTTTCAAGCATGTCAAGCAACACATGACAATTAAAAACTACTTTTCAAAGTCAGAAAAAGGTGTAGAAAATCAAGTCATACTGGCACTGATTGTCTACTTACTGACCTTACTCATCAAGCTTGAATTGGACTTAAAACAAACAGTTTTCCATATTTTAAGACATTTGCGAGCGTTACAGTATGAACCGTTCGCATTATTTAAGGAAATAGTTGAACCAGACTAAGTGAAAGAAGTCGCAAATCGGTTTATCCCCAACTGAATAAGTCAAAAAAATTCTGGAAAAAGTCATCCGCTGCGCCAGCATTTGACTTTTTTGAAATTTTTAACGAAAACTCATTGTGATTTAATTAACAATAGACAAGCATCGATAATTTTCAGTTTAATGCAACACTAGTGA
>NZ_BAAGPH010000080.1:0-1384 GCF_054784355.1 Alkalibacterium psychrotolerans
ATCACTAGTGTTGCATAAAACTTAGAATAAATGATTTCCACAGATTGTTACTTTCGTCACAAATGGTTTTCGTTAAAATTTCCAAAAAAGTCAATTGCTGGCGCAAGGGATGACTTTTTCCAGAAATTTTTAGGGTTATTCAGTTGTGGATTAGTCCATTTGTATTCTCTTTCACTTAACCAGGTGCGAACGATTCTTTGAAATACGCAAACGGTTCATACTGTAACGCTCTGATTTGTCTCAAAACAGTGAAGAGGGTTGATTTCAACCTTAATTCTAGTTTCATCAGTAACGTCAATAAGTAGACAATCATCGCAAGAATCACTTGATTCTCCACGCCTTGTTCAGACTGTGAATAGTACGTTTTAATGGTCAAATGTTGTTTGATGTGCTTAAAAAACAACTCGATCTGCCATCTTGATTGATACATCTTTCCGATGTCCTCTGCTGAAAGATCCATTCGGTTCGTCAGGATACGTAGATTCGATTGATGCTTACGTTCAATCGTTACTAAGCGAAACAAACCCGTCAGGTAGGTCGATTTTCCCAGCTGAACCAATTGATCACTGATAATCCCTGATTCATGAGACACTTCCAGGTGCGCTTGAACATGAACGGCTGTATTCTTTTTAATGCGGGAAACGAAAAAGTAGCCCTCCCAGTTCATTTGATCAAACTGAGCGAAATCCAGATACCCGCGATCAAAAACATAGGTCGCCCGTTTCTCATTGATAAAGACGTTCAAGTGATCATGGTCGTGTTCAGATGCATGGGACAGTTCGAATTGTTCAGGGTGCACCCATCCTTCTTTCATATGACAGACCTTTAAGTGCAGTTTGATTCCCGACTTAGTCGGGCGAAACGTGCCCCAGGGATACCGTGTTTTATTCAGTGAAAAAGTGGACGAATCAATTAGAAACACTCTTTCGTTTGATTGCACCACTGTTTTTTCATGAACCAGTGAAAGTAATTGCGTGAAAATATCCATCAATACAGAGGGTTCCATCTTTCGCAGGGCACGGGATAATTGAGAATAGCTAATGGACTCAATATCAATCACTTTTTTTAAGTTTGGGTTGACCAACTGTTGATCCAAATGCCGTAGGCTATCGGTTTCATCATTAATCGCATAGAGAAAGAGTTTCAGTACTTTCTTAAACGTTAATTTTTTTGAATAGCGATCAAACTGACCGATAGCCTGTCGAGACGATTCACTTAATGTTTCTAAAGAAATGTACGAAAACCATTTATTTATGGTCATTTTTGTTTTATACTTATCCATGCTGTAAGTCCTTTGTTTTGGTCTTGGATAAGTCATCCCACCCCATTATAAAGGACTTTTTCATGTGTTGAAACAGTTAAAATTTTTAATGCAACACTAGTG
>NZ_BAAGPH010000081.1:0-1464 GCF_054784355.1 Alkalibacterium psychrotolerans
ACAAGACCTCTCAAGTCTGTTCGTCCTGCGGACATGACGACGGCAAACACGGTCTGGCTGTCAGAGAATGGACGTGTCCAGCCTGTCAGGCTCATCATGACCGTGATGTGAACGCTGCAAAAAACATTCTTTCCATTGGCATGGGACATGCCTTGGTCAAACAGCCTAAACCGCTGCCTGTAAGCATTCGTGCGACGCAGACAAGTTAAAGGTGTTCCCAGAAGCTCGGTACTTTAGTGCCGATGTAGTTCACGTCCCTTCGATTATTCAACTTCTCTTCAGCTGAATTAATGTTATAATAGTTCTGGAAATGAAAGGAATGAAAACATGAAACAATTTAAATCAGTCTTACCCGGTTTTCTGATGGCGACGATTATCGCGGTAGCTGCAGTAGGAGTCGAAGGCTTATTACCAGGGCATTACATAGGTGCTGCCGTTCTGGCCATGTTTATTGGGATGGCTGTTAGAACGCTTTACTATAATGATAAACTGTTTAATGAAGGGGTGCAGTTCACTTCAAAAAAAGTGCTGAAATTTGCAATTGTTTTACTAGGTGCTTCATTGAATTTTTCTATTATACTTAATGTCGGTGGACGCACTTTGATGGTACTGTTATTTACTCTTCTGACTGCTTTTGGCGGTGGCTTTCTATTGAGCAGGCTATTTAAAGTGAACTGGAAGTTGGGCAACATGATTGCAGCTGGAACGGCTATATGTGGCGGTTCTGCCATTGCTGCAATGGCACCGGTAATAGAAGCGGATGACGGCGATGTCTCTTATGCCATTTCCTCAACATTTGTATTTGATATGCTGATGGTCGTGGCTTATCCAATTGTGGGTCAGCTTCTTCGGTTGAGTGATTCATTTTTTGGATTCTGGGCAGGCACATCCATAAACGACACGTCAAGTGTTGTAGCTGCTAGTTTTGCTTTTTCAGATACAGCAGGAGAAATAGCGACAATGGTCAAGCTGACAAGAACGCTGGCAATTATACCGACAGTCATCATTTTTTCAATCCTATACTATAAGAGTAAGCAGGATGGCAGGGAACACCGGAAGGGAAAGATGGCCCTTAGAGGGTTAATTCCGTGGTTTATTATTGCGTTTGTTATTATGGCGGGGCTGAACTCAGTAGGTCTGATACCAGTTGTCGTTTCTGATTATTTAAGAGCAGTCAGTCGATTCTTAATGGTCATTGCACTGGCAGCCATCGGTCTTAAAACGAACTTGAAAGTGTTTATAAAAACGGGCTGGAAACCGTTTGTTCTCGCCATGACCCTGTCTACGCTAGTCGTATTTGTATCCTTTGCAGTTGTGTATATTATAATCTGATAATAGAGGTAACACCCAATAATCTATGAAAAACTATGTATTAAAAAAATCTTGTTGCTCGTTTGATGCTAGCTATTGATCAGGTTAAATAAAAACTGATTTTTAAAAAAAGTTAGCCTTTAATAAGAGTCT
>NZ_BAAGPH010000082.1:0-1538 GCF_054784355.1 Alkalibacterium psychrotolerans
CAAACCAACGGTTAGCTGAGAGAAAGAACAGAAAAGAAATAGCCGTGTAATTTTTAAAAAATAGTCATTTTGAAATTAGACGAGTGTTTCCTTTTTTAAAAAGTTAGTTATGAAATTGGTTCAAATATAACTAATAAGAGGATTCGAAAGGAGAGATAATGCGTGATTATCAAGCAGCGTGAGAAGTCTCAAACATTGAAGATTTTCGAGATACTCGCTATTCGGTCTGACCTGTCAGTGGAGGACGACACAAATTATCAGAAGCAGATTAAGGGCTATGAAGGCGAAATCTTGTTTGACGAGATGGCAGCCGATTTCTTAAAGGATTCAGTGGTTATAAATGATTTTACCTTTAAGGTAAATGGCCACACCTGCCAGGTAGATACGCTGGTCGTCACTGAAGGAAGCATAGATATTTATGAGATAAAAAATTATGAAGGACGATACCGTTACAACAATAATCGTTTTACCTTGGTGTCTAATGAGTTGGAACTCCTTGATCCGCTAGTGCAGGCGAACAGAGCACAGATTTTGATGAAACAGCTGTTGGTTCAATTAAAAATAAACTGTACATGTGAAAGTTTCGCCGTTTTCATGCATCCGAATTGTACTATTTATCAGAATCAGCCTAATGATCGAGTACTTTTGCCAAGCTTGTTTGCTTATCATTTTAAAAAGAGAAAGCATTCTGGTAGGCGGTCAATTAATGAAGCAACTGAGATAGCAGATAAGTTACTGGCACATAATCGCGAAGCAGTCCTCTACGGTGAGTTACCCAATTATGCGTTTGAAGATCTGAAAAAAGGTATCTATTGCCAAAAATGTAACAGCGCCATTTTAGAGTTAACGGGGAGAACATGCCTATGCCAGATGTGTCATCACAAAGAATCGGGTTTAGACAATGCTGTCCGTCACAGTCTGGAAAAACGACTACTTTTTCCAGACTTAGCATTGGAAACACGTTCCTGTTTTGACTGGTGTGGTGGCATCCACTCCAAATACCGTATTCGTGCTGCATTGAAGAAGATAGAGAACAATAACTGATTTAAGTTAAGCAAAGAGCAGTAAAAATCCACTTTGATTGCTGTATAATTAATAGAATAAGAGTTTTCGTTTTTTAAATTTGATTTTCGCATTGAACTTGTTATGAGGAGGGGTTCAGATGACTAATGTTCGTCTGTGCAAGCAAGGTGAGTCTATAATAGTATCCATACCAGCATCAGAAGCTAAAAATCTGGATATGGATAAAGAGTATAGGGTTAAAGTAGATGATCAAGGGGTTATATCTATAGTACCACTGTTAAATAATCCATTTAAAAGTGCATCAGAAGGAGAATTTTATGAACCAGATACTTGGAGTGAGATGAAATTTTAAGGTAGAGAAAATTTAGATAACTTTAAAAATTACTCTGTAACCTGAACAATTCATACTTTTCGTTGAAACATGTGCCAACTGCCTAACGGCAGCTTAAATTTACTTTTTCATTTTCACCTGTTAAGTGATGAAAAAAGAACCCCATTCTGATATGGTAAAGGTG
>NZ_BAAGPH010000083.1:0-1607 GCF_054784355.1 Alkalibacterium psychrotolerans
AGGAGGTTTATTCAATAGGAATCAAGCCCGAGAACACACCGTTTCGAGGAAAAATTCCTTATTTTTTCAAAGATAATTAATCTGTTCAAGAAAACAGCTTTAATTATAGAGCTATGAATTATTCAGGTTTACTATATAATTGTAAAGTATAGGCTGTTTAAATCCGTTAATTTTTATTTGTCGCCACTAAGTTTTACAAGGATTTTCGCTTGACTCTTATCATTGCTTAATGATTCAAAACCATTTTCAACGATATTTTCTAGCTCAATATGGTCAGTAATAAGTGGTGATACATCAATTTGATTATTTTCAATCATCTTCAGCGTTAGATCAAAAATATCATCTTCATACGCTAGTGTTGATGATATACGAACACCAGAAGCTGTTAATAACATTGGATTAAAGTCAATGGGTTCTTCAAAAATAGAGACCACAGTGACTGTACCGCGTGGACGAGTCACTTGAATTGCTTGTTCTAATGTTACAGGCACGCCAGCCACTTCAAATGTTCTATCAACTCCATCTGGGTAACGTTCTTTAATGTACTCATTCGGATCAACTTCACCCGAGTTAACGACATGAGTTGCTCCGACTTCTTTCGCTTTTGCTAGTCGCTCTTCCGATAAGTCAAATGCAAAAATTTCTTTAGCACCAGCTGCACGTGCAGCAATAATATTTACTAATCCAATCGGACCAACACCAAACACTGCTACCGTTTCGCCAAACTCCATCTCTGATTCTCGAATAGCTTGCATCGCAACAGCAGTCGGCTCTACTAACGCAGCAATTTCTAAAGAAACATCATCACTGACTTTAACCACGTTAATCTTGTCAACGACTGTATAATCAGCAAATCCACCATCTGAGCCTAAACCAACGAATTGGAAGCCTTTATACATATCATATAAACGATTATCATGATTACCACTTGTGATAAGTGGATTAATTGCTACTTTGTCACCTGGTTTTACTGTCTTAACGTTACTACCAACTTCTTCAACAACACCTGAAAATTCATGTCCCATGGTAATAGGACGTTTTTGACCAGTAAGTGGATCAGGTTCATCGCCTGGAGCTATGATTGGCCCTGCTAAATATTCATGTAAGTCACTACCACAAATACCCGCCCAAGCTACACGCACTTTAACATCATCGTCACCAACTAGCTTTGGTTCTTCGATGTCTTCCACACGAATATCTTTTGCATTATAAAATCTTGCCGCTCTCATTAATATCAACCTTTCTTTTTATACAATAGTTACCTTTAAAATAACTTTATATAATTATTATATAGAAAATGAAAAATAACACAAACAAATGAACTTATACGCCTTAAAATGTGAAAAAATCATTTTATTTGTAATATTCTTCTTGTATTACCTTCTATAATCCTGTTCGAATGTCTATTTTATAGCATTCATCTCCTCATTATTCGCTTGAGTTCTTATACACAAACTGTCTTATTAGAATAAATAATGATGATAAAGTCCATATAATTGTGTAAAAGCAAAAAGGCCATGTAAGGTCCTTTTACGGTACAATGTTTTTAACCACAAAAACATACCCAGGAGGACTTTACATGACCCAAGTACATTTTACACTGGAAA
>NZ_BAAGPH010000084.1:0-1643 GCF_054784355.1 Alkalibacterium psychrotolerans
TAGACTCTTATTAAAGGCTAACTTTTTTTAAAAATCAGTTTTTATTTAACCTGATCAATAGCTAGCATCAAACGAGCAACAAGATTTTTTTAATACATAGTTTTTCATAGATTATTGGGTGTTACCTAATAAATTTATACCATTTCAGGATTTTTAACATTGTTCTTAATAACTCTATATTTCCCACTAGACTCTCGAGGAATACTTTCTACATGTTCTATTACAACATTAGTACTTTCTCCTAGTTTATACTTCATTTCACTAATAAAATATTTATCAAATTCATTTTTGTATGAATTTTTATCGACCTCTAATAAAATTTTCACTTCACCCATATGATTCTGAATAAACTGAGTTCTAATCACCGATTGTCTTGTTTTTTTTATTGCTGTGGTGGGTTGACGAACTTTAGAACCACTACTAGAATAAAGAAAATCTAACTTCCTACCATATATATTCTTAACTAATGGAGAATCATTACCACAAGAACATGTAGTTTCACTATCAAACAACATAGAGTCACCAATGCGGTACCTAATTAAGGGGGTCCCATGTGTCGTAAAACTAGTAACTAATATTTCATTGTTATCTTCCTCAACATGCTCAAAAATACCTGAGGATAGTTCCATATGTAATACTTGATTAGAACACTCTGTAATAAATGGAGCCCCTTCTGCTGAAGCATACTGATCATAAACTTTACAATTAAATACACGTTCTAATAAACTTCTTCCCGATGGTGTAATAGTTTCTGATGTTGGGAAAATAGCATTTGGTTTAAATTTCAATTCAATACTATGTCTTTCAATATAGCTAGCTATATCTACCATTGACATAAAAAAACCATCAATTGCATCCGGTTTAAATTTATTTAAATTGTCAACATAATGACCTATATTTTCTTCTGAGAGGTGAAAGGAAGAATAGAGCATCTGTTTACATGCTTTATTGTATCTCCAAAACACTTTAGACGTCTGTTTCTCTGGAATAATATTCTTACCATTAAATGTTGCTCTTTTCATTTCTAAATGCTCAAATCCAACTCGGGACTTAAAATGATCAAGCATTGCCATTCTTCTCATCATATCATCTCGCGTAAATAATACCTCTAATGATTTCCCTGTCGTTCCTCCAGTATGGCTTACTACTGCATTTTTTTTGGATAATGTATTAACCTGAATATTATTACTACGAATTAATTCTTTATCAACGATTGGAAGTTTTCTTAAATCTCGCACTGTGCGAATAGAATTTATATCAATACCTTTATATAGACTATTATAGAATGAGCTATTACTATTTGCATATTTTATGAATTTGATTAGTTCAGTATGCTGATAACTAACTTTTTCTTCGAGTGAGAGAGTATCGAACTTTTTTAAAAAATTTCTGTACTCATAGTATGTGTTACCATATCTTGTTTTGTTCTTTTGGTAACCAGCTACCGAAGTCATAATATATTGGAAAAAAATAGGGGAGTTATTATATATTTTTTCAAGAATTCTCATCATAAACTCTCCTCGTATAATAAGTTTGTAGTTAAGAATTGTTCTTAACTTAGTTGATTGATTAACTGTTTGAAAGAATGGAGCTTTCTCCCCCATGGGGGAGAAAAATTTCAAAAAGTCGCTTTTGATGATCCA
>NZ_BAAGPH010000085.1:0-1661 GCF_054784355.1 Alkalibacterium psychrotolerans
TAAGAAAACCTCGGGCAAAGTTCGCCCGAGGACTCTTTATTATCTGCTGACCTTTTTATTTTTGTGTTCTATTGTCATATACGATCCCCGTGTGACTTACAAAGTATTCTGGAATCATTTCACCATGGCATTCTTCACAATTAAATCTTGGTGGCTCCGATGGATCCCCATCATCTAGGAAGTCAAAATGTTCAACAACTTCCGTAGGAATCAATTCCTCTTTCCCACATTGTAGACAAATAAAGTTCACGTTCTCGTTGTTCAATACTTTCTTTGAGCGATTGCCAGTTGAACCGAAGTTCTTCAAAAGCTTTTTGGTCTGCTTGTTCTTTTTCAATTTTGTACGCTTCTTCTTCAAGACGTTTAATCTCCCTCTTTAGATATTCATGGGCTTGTATATCATTCGCATAAACAACTTTTAATCGGCCATTTTTGGGCGCAACCGTCCCCTTGAACTCATAATAGTTGTCACAATGCATACATTTTAAAGGGTCCTCTTTGAAACGTTCGATTATTCGTTCTCTCCACGACTTTGGCTTCATCATTTCTTTCGCATTAAAGAGGAGCTTTTTAACCTTTTCTTGAAAGGCAATCACAATTTTCTTAGAAAGTGTCTTTATTCGTCGGCTATACAGGCCATAATGACGAATCATCTTAAAACCTTTTTCTGGGATATGACGAACTAACGATAAAATAAATTCTTCTACACTCATTACAAGTGTTTCTTCTTTATTTGTTCGTTTGTCATGATATACAAAGGCAACGATCTCACCATCATAAGCCTTGATGCGACTTAAAGCGATCGGTCCTCTTTTCATATATCGACCAATATACTGGAGAAGTCCCAAAATTTTAGTCCGACTTCTTTTCGGTGCATTTACGTAGAAACCTTCTGCATTTTTAGAGTAAGCTTTCTGAAGTAGATATTGGTGTTCTCTTTTTTCATTCGGAGTCAATACTCGTCTAAGGAGCTTCAGAACTGCGTTCTGCCAGTATACACGTAACATTTTAAATGGTATATAGTCATAATCTTCCCACTCACCTTGTTTATTCAGTCCGCCCATCGTCACAATCATATGAATATGTGGATTAAATTCTAATTTTGATCCAAACGTGTGTAATCCTAAGGTGATTCCCGGTTCTATACCTTTCTTATTAAAGTACTCTTTAATAATTTTAGCAGATTCATCCATTAATCCTTTCAACAGCTTCTCCCGATGGAGAAGGAATAATTTCCGCAAACCTTCATCAATCGTAAATACAATATGACGATGAACAGTTTTATACATATCTTTTGCGACAGCTTCACTCCAACGTTGCGTTTCTCCCATCGCACAAGTCGGACAAAATTTTCCTTTACATCGGAATGCCACTTTCTTAACGTCATTGCATCCTTCACAAACAAATAATCGAAACCCTCTAACAATCTCCCCACAGTGACGAAATTTATTCACTTCTGACTGAACCACTTCACGAATTCTTTGACCATATTTGTCCACTAATTTATCCCAGTGGTTATATTCATCAAAAAATATCGAGTGGAGAATATTCTTTTCCATATCTATATTTTACCCCATCTATATTTTACCCCATCTATTCTTAAAGATAAAACGTTAACCAACTGTGTCATACCAGCCTTTATTTTATAATCCCTTATACTA
>NZ_BAAGPH010000086.1:0-1675 GCF_054784355.1 Alkalibacterium psychrotolerans
ATTTCTGGAAAAAGTCATCCCTTGCGCCAGCAATTGACTTTTTTGGAAATTTTAACGAAAACCATTTGTGACGAAAGTAACAATCTGTGGAAATCATTTATTCTAAGTTTTATGCAACACTAGTGATTGTCTACCATAAAGACATCAACATGTCGATTGCGGTTGCGACAGATGAACATTTATTTGTCCCAGTCATTCACAATGCCGATCATTATTCATTAAGCGGACTGTCCAAGGAAATCAGTCGTCTAGCCGGTCTGGCCCGTGACGGTAAATTGAGCAGCAGTGATATTTCCGGTGGTACAATGACGGTTAATAATACCGGCAGCTTTGGCTCAGTGCAGTCTATGGGAATCATTAATCACCCGCAGGCAGCTATTCTACAAGTGGAAAGCATCAACAAACGTTTCCTGCCAACTGAAGATGGCGGCTTCAAGACAGCGGATATGGTCAACTTATGCTTGTCAATTGATCACCGCATTATCGATGGCCTGCAGGCTGGACGCTTCCTTCAGGATGTCAAAGAAAACTTAAGTAAGTTCACTGACGAGTCCAACTTGTATTAAAAAAGCCTTACCCAGATTAAGAGTAAAGCTTCAGAAACTGCAGTCAGTTTTTCTTAATTTCGTCTATCAGCTCATTAATGGCTTTTGTGGGAGCTTTTCCTTTTTTCAAAGCCACACCGATTGAAAAGTAATCGTTCTTGTCTTTGAGAGGAACCCACTTAAGTCCGTTGAGAGCACCGATGGATTTGTATTCAATAGGAAGAAGACAGATGGAATCAAGTGTCTGCAGACTGTACAAAAGAACTTGAAGATCATCGTGATACATGACAATATTAGGCTCAAAGCCCAGATGTCTGCTGCGATCGAGGAGCATTTGACCGACCATGAAGTTTTCGTTCAGGGTGGAAAATCGCTGATCTTTTAAATCTTCAAATTTCAGTTCAGTTTTTTCAGCCAATGGATTGCTTTCGGGCATGACAACATGGACGTTGTAGCCTTTAGTCGATGTATTGAGCGCTTCGATTGAAATGGAATTGGACTGAGTATTTGGAAACGAAACCAGTCCGATATCCAGTTCATCGTTAGCCAGCATCTTCTGAATTTTACGGGAACCGTTTTGCGTAATAATTAAATCAACATTCTGATGCGTCGCGATAAAATTAGAAATCTGCTGCATGTACTGGACGGCAAATAAAATCGTCAAGCCAAGTCGGATGGTTTCTTTTGTATCCGATTTCATGTGTTGTATTTTATGTACCATATCATCAAATTCCTCAACAATGTGCATGCCTTTTTTATAAAGAAGTTTACCTGAACGAGTTAGATTAAAGGACTTTTCATGTGGGTGAAACAGTTTAGTATTTAGTTCAGACTCGAGCTTTTTGAGAGTAAAGGACAAGGTCGGCTGTGTAACAAAGAGGTTCCGGGCCGCTTGAGAAAGATTTTTAGTGTTAGCGATTTCAATGAAGTATTTTAATTGTTTGATATCCATAAGAACCATCCTTAAATTTATGTGCTAATTCTTTAATTATACACGAGGAAAGGGATAAAGTCCATATAATTGTGTAAAAGCAAAAAGGCCATGTAAGGTCCTTTTACGGTACAATGTTTTTAACCACAAAAACATACCCAGGAGGACTTTACATGACCCAAGTACATTTTACACTGGA
>NZ_BAAGPH010000087.1:0-1695 GCF_054784355.1 Alkalibacterium psychrotolerans
AAATGAAATGGTACCTGTTTATTATAAGAGTGTTCACGGTATTATCTATGATTATTCAGAACTCAAAAAGTAAAGGCTACGCACTATCCCAAAAAGGGCGAAGGCGTAGCCGAAGCTTTTTTTATTGGCTAAGAGTTTATTTTCTATCATAATTTACAAAGCTGAAGCGGACACCATGCGATTGGTCCCCAAAACGCTGACCTTTTGCTACAAGGATTCCCTTACGAAGTAACTCCATTAATAAGGCGTCAACCTCCTCTTCTGATTTACCAGGGAAGCGGCAGTACAAATGAAAGCCACCTTTTGACGGCTGGAAGGCAATGGCGTCACCGAATTCTTCTTTCAGCCAAGTCTGCATGCGCTGTGAACGTTTTTCAAGAATGTTTCGGATGTGAACCTGATAGTCATCCATCTCTGTACGAAGAAAGTGATCAGCCATAAATTGCGGAAGAAAACTCAGGTCGGAGTCAATCTGCAGACGAATATCAGCCAAATTGTTCAGTACAGCCTCAGGCCCAATCATCCAGCCGATGCGCAAATGCCGCCCGGCTAGTTTAGACAACGTGCCTAAATAAATGACTTGCTGGTTCTCGTCAAGCATTTTCAGTGGTCGGTTATCCAGGGACTCATCAAAGGTCAAACCACCATATGCATCATCTTCCACAATAGGAATCCGTTTCAGCAGGCAATAGCCCAGAATTTCTTTTTTTCGCCGTGGACTCATGACCAAACCGGTCGGATTTTGAAAAATGGGATTTAATATAATCATTTTCAACGGATGTTTGAGTGACGCTTCCTGGAGACCACTGACTGTCATGCCTTCTCTATCCATAGGTATAGGTACAATACGCAAGCCTGCAGCCTGAAATAGCTTCAATGAATAGAAATAGGACGGGGCTTCAATACCAACCGCATCGCCAGGCTTTAAAAGCCCCTGCGTAATTAAAAACAGGGCATTTTGTGTGCCGGAAGTAATCATAATTTCTTCCAGAGGCACAGCCATCTGATAAGTTTTCTGCACGTATTGCTGCACACTTTCTTTTAAAGAACGAATACCAGTGTGAGAGGAAGACTGCTCTTTCTCCTGATGAACTAGTTCTTTCCAGGAAATATCAGGGGTATGAAGTTCCGGGAGTAAATCGTCTGGCAGAATACCTTTGGATAAATCCATGTTTGGCTTCATGTCATTAGCACGAAGAGAAGCCGCAGCCTGCTCATAAGGTGAGTCTGATTGGAGTGATTCATTTGTCAGAGAACTGCCCCAGTTGATTGAAGGCTTAGTCTGTAGACCCCATTTATCGGGATTTACAAAGGTGCCGCTGCCTTTTTTTCTGATCAGAACGCCCTGGGCAGCCAGTTCTTCCATCGCCCGAATGACGGTGGAACGGTTGACATTCAGCTTTTCTGCCAATTTCCGCTCTGCCGGCAGCTTGGCACCCGCAGAGAGTTCACCTACCTTGATTTTTTCTTCAACCAGATACATAATTTTTTGGTATAAAGGCAGGCCATTATTATCAGTGATGTGCCAGTTAGTCAAGTTTGTCATTTATCCTCCCTCATTTCTCTTAAAGTAGTTACCAATTTTTTTATATTTTTAACATGTTTTAAAGCAACTAACGTTGCTCTGTCAATAAAAGTGCAAAAAGGCACCTCTTCCCCCCTTAATCTGATAAAATGAAGTTCACTAAAACAAAC
>NZ_BAAGPH010000088.1:0-1883 GCF_054784355.1 Alkalibacterium psychrotolerans
ATCGAGTAGGAGGTAAATAATTAATTTATTTACCGTCCTCTCACACCACCGTGCGTACGGTTCCGTACACGGCGGTTCAATAATTTAAATATCTCTATCGCTCGTACAAATGTATTAAATCTCTTAATCCCCATTCTACGAACTTTTTATTTGTTAATGCTCGGTGTATGATTTCAGTTCGTGAAATTCGCCAGTAAGCCTTTCGGCTAGCTGCTGTTTTAAGGGCATCGTCATGACCGATACCGAGTTTCTTCAACCATTTATACCGAGTGGCGACTTTCTTCCATCTCTTCCAAATGATTTGTCTTAGCCGATGGTTTAACCATGCTTTAATTTCAATCATAAATGATTTCATAAAAGCAATTTTGTAGTAATTTATCCATCCTACTGTCACTCGGTTAATATCTGTCACAATGTCTTTAAAACTCCCTGGCCGATTTCTTCGAGTAAGCTTCTTCAACTTTTCACGGAAACGTTGTTTAGCCGACCGACTAGGTCGGCAACCTACTTTCCCATGTGATTATATAAATGAAACCCAAGAAACTTTGATTTTGTGGCTGTAGTCACTCGACTCTTCTCTTTATTGACGGTCAATCGTAAATCTTCTTCGATAAATTTGGTGATGCTCTCCATTACTCGTTCACCTGCACGTTTGCTTTTGACATAAATAACGAAGTCGTCGGCATAACGAGCAAATTTATGTTTTCTTCTTTCCAGTTCTCTATCTAAATGATGGAGATAAACATTGGCTAATAGAGGAGATAATGGACCACCTTGTGGTGTCCCCATATCTGTTTTAACATAAAAGTCTTGGTCTAAAATACCCGATTTGAGGAAGTTCCAAATTAATTTTAGAACGATTTTGTCTTGTATATAGTATTCCAGATAATTTCGTAACTTTTGATGATTAATTGTATCGAAATAATTCTTTAAATCACAATCTACCGCAATACGATAACCTTCCTCATAATATTGTTGTACTTGTTCAATTGCTTGATGGGCGTTTCGACCTTTTCGAAAGCCATAACTATAGTCAGAAAAGTGGGGGTCAATAATGGGGGCTATAACTTGTAGAATAGCCTGTTGGACAACTCTGTCTCTTATACAGGGAATACCTAGAAGTCGCTTCCCTCCATTTGCCTTTGGAATTTCCACTCGCCTAACCGGTTGAGGCATATATGTGCCTTCCTTTAGTTTTCGAATGATATGTGAACCAAATTCTGCCATGTGTGCATCTAGTTCATCGACAGTCATGCCGTCTACACCTGGCTTGCCTTTGTTCTTTTTAACTTTCTTGATGGCAAGCTTTATATTCTTTCTATCGACTACTCGATCGATTAATGAGATATCATTTTGTCTATTCATTTCTGTGTTACGCCCCTACGCACTCCTACATATTCTTTTGCTTCCAGCGTATCCTTTTGTAGGTAGCCATCTCTCTGAACTTAATCACGATGTTTTCTGCGATACTGATGGCGTGTACACCTCCTTGATTTTCAAAATTATTATTGTTCAGTCCTTCCTAACTTTCGTTAGTACTATGACGTCTGCTGACTTCTCTTCCTCCAGTTTTCCATCACTGAAAAAGTTTGATATAAAGAAAGAGACCTCCCCGGGTAAGAACGACAACCTTCTGCTCATGTCACTGCTCCATTTACTGTACAGGATTCGGGCAGTATCGGACTTCACTTTGTTTCGCAAGCTCATCCGTCCTGATTCAGCCTTTGTATGAAGTTTCTGTTCGTCAGTGCAAGCATTTGCGTCCGTCTTCCTTCAGATTCCGCCTCACGGCGGACACCCTTGACTTTCGCTAACAGTTCCTACTGCCAAGTCTGTAGTGGACTTTCACCACCAAGTTGTCGCCCATGCCGGGCGCACGAAAA
>NZ_BAAGPH010000089.1:0-1909 GCF_054784355.1 Alkalibacterium psychrotolerans
ATTCTGGAAAAAGTCATCCGCTGCGCCAGCATT
Source organism: Alkalibacterium psychrotolerans (assembly GCF_054784355.1). Classification (NCBI taxonomy): domain Bacteria; kingdom Bacillati; phylum Bacillota; class Bacilli; order Lactobacillales; family Carnobacteriaceae; genus Alkalibacterium; species Alkalibacterium psychrotolerans. Next base: position 34 of record NZ_BAAGPH010000089.1, read on the forward strand.
TGACTTTTTTGAAATTTTTAACGAAAACTCATTGTGATTTAATTAACAATAGACAAGCATCGATAATTTTCAGTTTAATGCAACACTAGTGAATGATATTGAAACAACGGAAGTCGCTATTGAAATTTATGAAAAGGAAGATTAATCGATGAAAATTACTAAAATTTCTCACAAAACAATTACTATTGAACCTATTGTAAGTTTCAAAATTGCGAGTTCAGATGATACTCGGACGGATACAGTTATTGTAAAGGTTGAAACGGATGCAGGGGTTACCGGGTATGGTGAATCTCAGCCTTCGAAAGTTGTTACTGGTAATAACATAGAAGATGTAACAAATTTCTTAACGGAAATGGACAATACATTAAAAGGTGAAAATCCTTTAAACATCGGGCGCATACATGAAATCATGAACCGCCAATACAAAGGGAAGACTGCAGGAAAAGCTGGTATCGATTTAGCTTTATATGATATTTTAGGAAAACACACAGGCCTTCCAGTTTACCAATTGTTAGGGGGATCATCAAACCAGGTAGAATCAGACATGACAATCGGAATCGATGAACCTAAAGAAATGGCGAAACTTGCAAGACAATATGTCGATGAAGGATTTAATATTCTGAAAATAAAAGTTGGATTGAATGCGAAAGATGATATAGAAGCGATTCGTTTAATTCGAGAAGAAGTTGGACCAGATATCAGTCTCCGAGTGGATGCGAACCAAGGCTACTATAAGAAACAAGCCGTCCATGTTCTAAATGAATTTTATAAGTATGGTGTGGAAGAAGTAGAACAACCTGTTCCATATTGGGATTATGAAGGTATGAAGTTTATTAAAGACAATGTAACACAACAAATTATGATGGATGAATCTGTCCTCTCACCCCAAGATGCATTTCGCGCGATTAAGGAAGAAGCATGCGATATCATCAATATTAAATTAATGAAATCCGGTGGCATTTATCCTGCCTTACAAATAAATGCGATCGCACAAGCTGCTGGCTTACAATGTATGGTAGGTTGTATGTCTGAATCCCGTATTGGGATTGCTGCTGGAGCAGCTTTAGCTGCTTCACAAAAAAATATTACTTATGCGGACTTAGATAGTTATCGTATGAGTAAAGAGGTTCCCGGCATTAAGAGTGATTTCACGCAAGAAGGTGGAATTATGACTTTGTCAGAAAAACCAGGACTAGGATTAGATATTGATTTAGAATTTTAATATTTAGTCTACAATCATATTATTAATCCCCCCAAAAAGTTAGTCATTTACTCTAACTTTTGGAGGGATTTTTATTGTCTTTAATATACGACTTAAATTAGAAAAGCAAACTCTTCGATGATTTTTTGTTCTAAGGATACACCGTTTTACTTCATTAATTGTTTGGCGGCAGTTAACCTAGGTGGTGGGCCACAGACTGGCCAAGTAGCTTTTTCATACATTTCTTCTAGATTTTCATCTGCAATGTTTCAAAGGTAAATTGTATTTAGTATTTACAGTTACCACCTTGCTCTAAAGCATCTACAATTATTGGCCTTTTATTTATAGCTTTAAGCAAACTAATCGCATTTGTTGGCCTTTCCTCTAATACAACTAGTAGCACATCATTATAAAATCTTTAAATAGAGTCCATCAGTAACTACTCTTTTCGATTCTTAAATAACTTAATTATCAGTTACAGTCCTGAATAATTCATAGTTTTTCTAAAAATGCTCTTAATCGTTGATTTGAACAACTTTATTTTAAATTACGGGGCTGGGAAAAAACCAGCTCTTAACAAACAAAAAGAACAATGAAAACCGTCGGTTTTAGATGGTCTTCATTGTTCTTTTGTATTTTTTCTGAAGATGTAGAAGTACATCCTCCTTTTCTTCG
>NZ_BAAGPH010000090.1:0-2399 GCF_054784355.1 Alkalibacterium psychrotolerans
AAACCAACGGTTAGCTGAGAGAAAGAACAGAAAAGAAATAGCCGTGTAATTTTTAAAAAATAGTCATTTTGAAATTAGACGAGTGTTTCCTTTTTTAAAAAGTTAGTTATGAAATTGGTTCAATTATTAATAGTAACAACTATTAAAGTATTCATCTAGCAAGTTGATTTCTTTATCCGTTATGACTTTCCGTTTACCGATCACTTTAGAAATTTCTGGTATGATTATCTGATTTCTGGCAAAATCTCTTGTATTTAATTGATTGGATAATTGCTTCTGCATATTTTTGACATGACGATTTAGTTTTTTTATAAATATCATTTGTTTTATTTCATCGATTTCATGATCTGCTAATTTAACTGAATACATTAAATCCATAAATTCCTCTTTAAGGACCGGGTAGTGTATTACACGATCATCTTTGTATATTTTATCCATAACTTTCTGTAATGCAATATAAGTAACAGTACCAAAGCCCACTGCTCCAACAGTTGGACCAAAGAAAGGTAAAGAGGCTCCAATCATTGCTCCACCTACGCCACCTGTTTTTACTATTGTATTTTTCTTGAATTGATTCTTTGAAATTTTACCTGACGAATAATTCAAAGTATCCCATCCATACAAGACGATAGAGGTAACAACTACTGGGACGCCATTTACAATTGTTTTATTCAGACTTCCGTTTAATAGAGTATTGATTTGAGAATTGAGTGCAGCCTTTGTCAACTGAGCTGTTGTTGCATGCATGACGGTGCCGATAACTAGGTGTACAATACCAGTCTTAGCGGCAAGTTTAAAGGCTTCTTCCGTAGTTGCTTCAGACCATTTAGCATGGGCGAAAACAATTAGCACTGAGATACCTGCTGGTGATGTCGACTGGATCAATCCACTTTTCAAGTCATGCTTAATCGACGTAACGTTAAACGCCTGTATGATTAGTTGGGCCTGTTCATAAGTAGCATGTCCTTTTCTAATAATACGAAAGGCTTCGTTCGGATCTTTAACTCCTGGAATATCTCCACGTAAAATTTTTTCCCTCATAAATTCAATTGATTGAACATATTGATCTGCAGGTACTTCAAGTTGCATAGGACTACCATTTTTGCTAATATATCTGTACCCCGATTCATCAAAGGCTGCATTTACTGTAGCCCTGGAATTATTATAATACTTTGTTTGAACCTCAGTTCCATTAACAATTCTATCTGCACTATTTTTCGCATTATTTCCACCTATAACTTCTGCTTTATTAAATCTTAGTTTGTCTTCGACAGTATTATAAGCTTCTGCTGCGTATCCACTTCCACCTGTTGAATTTCTCACTTGACTGATTAGATTGCTGGCTTTAGATGAGAGAGCTAATCTCATACTGTTAGCAGCTACAACAGCCGTTGAAAGGCCATCTTTTAATCTACCAGATTTTACTGTCTCTTCAACCTCTTCACCCAATGAGCTAAAGTCAGTTCGAAACTTAGTTCTCTTTTTTAATGCAAACCATTCATCTGGATCGATGTGAATATAAGAGTTTTTTTTACTTTTATTAATTAAAGAATAAAGTTCTTCTAAGTAGTTGTCTTCTTTGTATAAATCACGTGTATAACCACAATCGATCAATTCTTGTAAAAACTGTTGCATATTCTTTGCATTGAGTGCCTTGTTTTCTTCAGATACAAATCCCTTTAAATTAAAATTTATATGCGATGTGTCGTAATATTAAATCACTAAGTTGGACAGATAATGCTTAACTTTCCATATACCTTTAAAGGAGACAAATAACTCCTGACCATTTTCCCTTTCATGTTTTTGCTTTTTTAAAAGCACACCGTCTGAAGTTAGCAACACACCATATTCCTTAAATTCCTCCAAAGCCTCACTTCGAACAGGCTCATAACCATAATAATCTACTCGTCTGTCTTCTGAAACAAAGCTTTTAAAGAACCCATGTGCTCTACCATAGGGTAGTTGTTCTCCGTTATAAGAGAATAACTTTGAGAAATTTGATAAAATCTTGCTGAGTTTGGCTAAATCGTAATTATGATGTTCAACTATATTGTTTTATAAAAGCAGCTTATTTTGATGCTGGGAGATTCATTCATTTGAATTGCATTTTTATACTGGAATTTACCTATAAATAGTTGCAACATTTTCTTTATTAAGCGTTATTATAGTCGCAGTGATTTGTTCAAAAAAAATACATCCCCCTATCCTATCCTTTTATAGGATTATTAGGACATACTGGAGAATGCATTTTGATTTTAATAAATTATAGTATTCCTGAACAATTCATACTTTTCGTTGAAACATGTGCCAACTGCCTAACGGCAGCTTAAATTTACTTTTTCATTTTCACCTGTTAAGTGATGAAAAAAGAACCCCATTCTGATATGGTAAAGGTGTCT
>NZ_BAAGPH010000091.1:0-2421 GCF_054784355.1 Alkalibacterium psychrotolerans
TCGACACCTTTACCATATCAGAACGGGGTTCTTTTTTCATCACTTAACAGGTGAAAAAGAAAAAGTAAATGAAGACTGCCGTTAGGCAGTTACAGACGGTTAAAAGCGAAAGTATGAATTATTCAGGTATGCATTGTTTCATTAAGTAAATTTGTGCGCTTATCTAGTAATTCAGGGTTAGTACAACGTTTGGCATAATTGGGACGAGTTTTCATAATATTTTGTAAAATGTTTTCTCGGAAATGAATTTCGCCATCCAAATATACCCAATCTAAGGCATCTTCATCGCGTAAACTTTCGAATTCTTCGGTTTTAAAATCGGCAATATTATCTTTAAATAATGATAATGCTGCCTCGTAGGTATGAGGATAAGAATCTCTAATAATAGGTAGTATTTCTTTTTCTTGTTCTAATCTCTTTCTTAAAGCAACCGGTAAATCTTTTTCCAAGCGTTTATCGATGATTCTTTCGACTCGGTCATACTCACCCACGGCTTTTAGTTTTGCTATATCCTCTGGTAGTTGTGTGTCTAAATATTTCAAATCTTTATTCATTTATCTGCTCCATTCCTACTATTTTTTATAACAATATACATAATGTCCAGGTTTTACTTCGTATAAAGCTTGATTGTCTTCAATTATTTTAGTAAATGAATATCCATCTGGTAAACTCGCTTCGTAATTAATCTGACTCCCACCTGCAATATACCCGTTTTCAACATTGGGAATTGCTTTGAGTAATGATTTTGTATAATCATGAATCGGATTGAAATATAATTCTTCACGATCTGCTAGTTCTACAATTTTTCCATGATACATTACCGCTATTCGGTCAGACATGTGGTAGACCACATTTAAGTTATGAGAAATAAAAACGTAAGTTAAATTTTCACGCCGTTGTAAGTAAAGTAATAAATTCATGATTTGAGATTGAATAGATACATCTAAAGCCGATACTGCTTCATCACAAACTATCATTTTTGGATTCAATGCTAAGGAGCGAGCAATACCAATACGCTGACGCTGTCCGCCTGAAAACTCATGTGGATAACGATTAATGAAACTTTCGTTTAAACCACACATTTCCATGAGTTTCTTTACGCGTTCAGTTCTTTTAGTAAGACTTAACTTTTTTTGAATAACTAAAGGTTCTTCAATAATCTCTCCGACTGTCATCCTTGGATCCAAGGATGAATAGGGGTCTTGAAAAATTATCTGCATATTTTTCCGATAAGGAGTCAACTCTTTTCTCGAAAAATTTGATATATCTTCCCCTTCATAAAGAATTTCACCCGCCGTTGGTTCATTTAAACGGATCATTGTACGTCCTAAGGTTGTTTTACCACTTCCAGATTCTCCAACAATTCCTAAAGTCTCTCCTTCATACACTGAAAAAGTGACGTCATCTACAGCTTTTATATATTCTTGCTCACCACTATCAAAAGAGCCACCTTTTAATGGAAAATACATCTTTAAATTATTTACTTCAAATATTTTTGATTCAGTTGCCATTTATATCACCCATTCAACTTTTCCTTGAGTTTGCTGGTCTGTCTTCCATTTTCGAATATAATGCCCCTCATTTAAAAGGACCATTTCACTGTCGTATATTTTTTCTTTTTCTTCATAATCGTTTCGATCAAATTCTACATTTCCTAAAGCTAAACTTAGGTCATTATTTTTAACAGCTTTTTCTATTGAACGAATGCGTTCTTCTCTATTATTAACATCGGGTATTGCAGCTAAGAGGGATTTTGTATAAGGATGTTGCGGATTATTGAAGATATCATCAACTTTTCCAAACTCTAAACTTTTCCCTCCGTACATGACTAAGACGTTGTCTGACACTTTTGATACCACACCTAAATCGTGTGTAATCATAATGACGGAGGTATTAAAATCTTCTTTTAATTTATTTATTAAATCTAAGATTTGAGCTTGGGTTGTTACATCTAATGCCGTTGTAGGCTCATCACAGATAAGTAGCTCAGGGTTACAACTCAACGCAATGGCAATCATGACTCGTTGTCGCATCCCCCCAGAGAGTTGATGAGGATAACTATCAATTCGTTCTTTTGCATTTGGAATTTCAACTTTTTCCAGCATTTCTAAAGCTTTTGCTCGTGACTCTTTTTTAGTGACTTTTTCATGTCGCTCAATAGTTTCCATAATCTGGTCCCCAATTTTCATCAAAGGATTTAAGGCGGTCATTGGTTCCTGAAAAATCATAGCAATTTCATTCCCACGAATATCCTGGATTTCTTTTTTAGATTTATTAAGTAAGTTCTCGCCTTTATAAATAACTCAAGTTTTGCAGTTGAATATCCAGGTTTAACCCTTGCGGTTATTGAAACTTCTTATAAATAATTATCAAAAAACACACAAAAAGACACCTCTCTTTGGTAAAATGTAGTCACCACAA
>NZ_BAAGPH010000092.1:0-2760 GCF_054784355.1 Alkalibacterium psychrotolerans
CTGGTTTAAAGCCTACCCAGATACGAAGAAGGAGCTTTGGAAAGGGTCGTTATGGTCACATAGTTACTTTGCCAGCACTGTAGGCGACGTCTCCAAAGAAGTTGTGCTGCAATACGTTCAGGACCAGATAAAAGAATACAATAGCGGGCGTTCGAGACGTGATTCATCCCCTGGTTGAAACCAGGGATTTTCTCACTAACGCCCCGTATAAAAAGGACTTTAAACAGCCGTAAAAAGCCGTTCAAAGTCCTTCCAATCATTATTATAATTTGCTTATCTGGCCCGTCGTCTGATTCTCTCAAAGAGAACAATTGATGATCCCAGCACTTGAAAGACAATGCCCATAGCAGCAATGATTGTCAGCAGAAAGAGCTGATTTTCATTCTCGATAATGATGCCAACGTATGTCCAGACAAAAACGAGTGGATAAATCCAGTCCATGCGAACTAGAGAAACGATCAACGCAATTATAGCCGCTGCGACCAGCAGAATCAGCGTCCACTGGTACTCATTCAAGCTCAGCACTTCTTCCATTTCCAGGTCGTTAACCCAGTCTACTATATTAACAATGGTAGCTACCGTTCCCCATGCGAAGTAAACTGAAAAAGGAACACGGTCAAACCAGTGCGTACGGTATTTTGTAATTTTTAAATATATAACAACCAGTGTGACAAGCAGAGCTAGTATTATGATTACTGAAGCCAATTTCCATTCCTGCGTGAATGCTATAATCCACATACCATTCAATAAAAAGTTGGCTACTGGCCAGTAATGCAGTTTCTCATGCACAATATCCTTTTCTTCACTTACCACGAATAATCGAATAAGCCAGAAAAGAAGCAGTGTATATATAAGTCCCCATATTGAAAATACATAACCGGCTGGCTGAATGATTGTCTGATTCTGATCTGCCACCATGCCGACATCAGTGGCTGACCAATAATTTAAAGCAAGCATCACCACATAGGCAATGGAGTAAATCAATCCTAATTTTTTTCGCTCTGTCATTTTACCACTCCTCTATTATAGATAAAAATACAGTGATTGAAGTAAATAAGAGGCCTCATATTTCTCGGCCAGTTTATACAAATACCGCTTGGCTTTAGGTAACGCAAGCAGTTCTTTTTCTGCTGCTTCTTTAAGTGACTGAAATTTATCTTTCTCCTTGTCTGTGACATGCTTGTTTAAATGCCCCCAGACATGATCGAGTGCATTAATGCCTGTTCCTATTTTTAATGGCGTACCCAGTGCATTTTCAATCAGACGGTAAAACGTCACGACTGGATAGTTTTTTTTGTCTTTTAAAAGCTCTCGTAGTTCATTGTAAATCGCCGGGGACCGTTCCAGCACTGAATATTTGTAGCGTGCCCATTCCAGTTCAAGCTTTTTGATATCTGGCTGGGAGGTTGTGGCATGCAGGCATTTTCGTGCTGAAAGATTCTTATCTTTTACTTCGAGCATAATATCTACGTCCAATGGAGAAACGGCATGATAAAAATCGAGAAAGGCATCAATACTGACCGATTGTGAATGCGAACCAATGCGTCCGCCCTCCTGCTGTTCAGAATAATGTACTTTCGGCCTGCCATCTGCTTCACCCCAAGTCTCAGCTGCCTGTTTGATGCAGTCGAAGTCACTTTCAGGAATGCCTGAATGGTTAATCTGATGATGGAGGTTATCATAGACTACCGGCGCACCGGTCAGGCGACTTATTGCAAGGACATCATTAATAGTATAAGACCGATCATCGTTTTCGATAATGAGTCGTTTTTTTATGGCATCATCCAGCTTTTTATAGGTCTTAGCGAAGCGGTCAACCGCGGCTTCTTTGTCACCGTAAACTCCACCTATATGCAGGATGAGTTTATGAGAGGCATCAAGATTCAAGTTTTCCATAAATTGCGTATGATAGCTTAGATCATCAACTGCACGCTCCACCACACCGGAGTCCGGAGAATTTAATACAGTATATTGTCCAGGATGCATGGATACACGCATTTGATAAGCCTGTATTTTTTTGCCTATCCGATCAAACTGATTTTTGAACAGAGCTGACCAGTCCAGCCTATTTGTTTCAAAATCTGATCCGAACGGAATGATATCTGAACTCATTCGAAACAGTCGGATGCCTTCTTTATGATTGTACTCAATCATTTCTTCCAGCACTTTAAGATTATGTTCAATTAAGGTAGTCAGGTAGTCAGCTGTTGCATTCTGTTTTCGACATGTCCGGTATGTTCCTGCTGCGGGTCCCCGTGTAATGCATGCATACCCTATAGTCATATGTTCACCTTCATTCTCAACTTATTACTATAAGTTTATCATTCAATTAAAAATAAGACTAACATTCTGAATTTTAACCGTCTATATTTCAGCGAAAGCATATCGTTACCGTTTAATGAGTTGCATCTGTTATACTCAACTTATCAAAGAAAAGGAGTGAGAACTAATGTTGTGGACAATAATTGGTTTACTTATTTTATTCTGGATTTTGGGACTTGTATTCGAAGTTGCCGGAGGACTAATCCACGTTTTGCTTGTAATCGCGCTAATAGTATTTATCTTTAACATGATTACAGGTCGACGAACCTGATAGATTAGCTATAATTGATTAATCGTAACCCCTGCGTGCTGGGATAAAGTCCATATAATTGTGTAAAAGCAAAAAGGCCATGTAAGGTCCTTTTACGGTACAATGTTTTTAACCACAAAAACATACCCAGGAGGACTTTACATGACCCAAGTACATTTTACACTGGA
>NZ_BAAGPH010000093.1:0-2966 GCF_054784355.1 Alkalibacterium psychrotolerans
ATGACCTTCTTCTGTAGGCATCCTGTTCGAAAACACATTATTTTGGAAGAAAGTATCTGCCTAATTTAAAAAATGGCAGTTTGTTCAAAAAAACAGGTTAAATTTAAAGCTATGAATTATTCAGGTTGTATGAAGAATTCAAAATGACGCTAAAAGAATCTTACCGGTATTCCGGCTACAGTCAAACGTACCTGAGATTGATAAAAGAGGAACAAGATATCGAAGCTCTCGCTGAAGTAGTCACTGCAGATATCAGATATGTAAGGGATTACGCTGGAGTTTTAGTTGATACACACAAAGAACTGGTCGTCAAAGCATACAAGCAGCTGATCGTCCAAAATGTGTCTGATGCAGCAAATCGTTCGCAGTACAAGGCGATTGCTGTCTTGGTGAAAGAATGCGGCCGGATTTTAGGGGAAGATACTACTCGTGAAGTCACCGAGAACTTGCGGAAAACGTTCAGCCGAAAACCTGCCTTTATGGATGAGTTGACTAAGGCGAAATTATAGAGGGGCCAGCTGGAAAATTTAGTTTGCTAGGACTGAAAGTTTATTAGTATAGCAGTATATAATAAAACATAACAAATCACTCTAACAGAGAGCGCAAAGATTATTTAGAAAGCATCGATTGGTTTAGAGAGTTTCTGTACGGTAATCCACTTGATTTATCATTGATCCAGCTTGAGACATTCATTGATATGTTCTTATTTTATACGCAAGAAATAGACATCCCAACTATCGCAAAGAAGTTGAATAAAATTGAACATTCGACACATAGCTTGTCTGATTCCTTTAATTATAATGAAAGAAATTATATTCGAACGCGTTTAATTGAGATCGCTAAACTATTTGAAATAGACATTTTCCTCATATAATTCGGACAATGCGAAGGGAGCAAACAATGGACTCAATCTATTCCTTTATCAAGTCATATATTCCAAGTAGCAAGAGAGATCCGAAAGAGGACTTTCTTACACAGATTTTGGCTTGGACGTTAATCAATATTCCTGAATTTAAACAAGACTATATTCAATTCTTAAATAAACACATAGACACTCCTGTGTTAATGGATTTTTCTGAGGACAGTATTCTAATTGAAACGCAATATACCAACGAGAGCGGATATATAGACATGCTTATACGTGAGGAGAATAGTGGCTTTATCATTGAGCATAAGATTGATAGTTCACTCTCGCCCAATCAGATAGATAAATACAAAAAAGCGATAGAAAAGCAATATAGCGGGACTTTCTATACGGTATTAATCACTACAACGCATATGCAACATAAGCAAGAAGCAGATATCAATTTAATTTGGGCAGATATATATGATTTTATTCTTGGTAAAATTGATGGTTATGAGAATCATGAACATTTCCTTCTGAAACAGCTATCCGATTATTTAAAACAGCAGGGATTAGGACGGATGGATCCAATAAATATGGATAATATCTTAGGATACTTTCCTGGCATGCAACTTGAAAACAACTTAGACAAGATATTCGAACGCTTAAGTGGCACGGATTGGCCTGCACATTGGCAAAATTTAAAAGGTTCTCAAACGGAATCATTTTTACCTACTTTCAAGAAAAAGCGCTGGGGAAGAAAAGGAATAGATTTCTACAATAGTTGGGACCCTGGTATTTTTGCAGGAGTTATAATGGACGGCACTGATCACAGACTATTGCCTTCTGATGAGTCTCAAGGTCCGGATTTTGTTGTCATTTTAGAATACGACTATGAAAAGAACAATGATGAAATAACGGAAAAAAGAAATAATTTTTTATGGTCTTCAAATTTTTTAGAGTTGAATAAACGTTTAAAACTAAACAGTGGCAGTTTTGAATACCTTCCAGAGTTGGAGGACAGTCCATGGCGAGTCATTGTACTCCGAAAACCATTAAAAGATGTTCTGTTGGGCACTTCTACTACCGATGAACAAATTAGTGCCATGAAAGACTCAATCTGTGAAGGAATTAATTTGCTCACTCAGGATGATTTGTTTGGTAAATAGTAATTACTTTTCATTAGTGAGGTATACTATATACACTGCAGGGATAGTTCCAGAATATAATAAGCCTGATAAACAATTATCTTCTAAACTGTTACGTGTAAACTAGTCATTTAAATCGTTCAAAAACATCGTCCATATTGATGCAGGATTCAGAATTGCAGTGGGTGATAAAGCAGATGGCACGGTCACAATTACCCACACATCCTCTACCTTGCATGATTGGGAGAAGTCAGTGTTGAACTGGGTTGATGTTGTCTATCTGGTGTCTACTTATCAGCATTATGGTAATGTCGTCATGGGATTGATGAGAGATGGACGAGCGCTGGTCAGCGTTAAAATACATAAAGGATTATTCGAGAAATAGTAGAAGAAAATCAAGATCTGCTTGCAGTAAACCCTGTAACAGGCATCAGTGAAAGAGGACAAGTCGTGATATTTTTTCCTGTAGGTTCCTCAGGTAGTCATATGACTTTGAAAGAATGACTTTGAGGAATTGAGCGAACAATTGATGCAGTTGTTATAGCGTATTCTGAAGAAATCATTTGTAGAGTCCCATATGGAAAGCAACTACCATGTGCAAACAAGGAGAACCACTATAGTAAGTAGTAGCAGACATATTGAGATGAAGCCCCTATGATGTATTTCATTAGATGACTATGTCGTAGGGTTTTTTTATAAAAATTAAACACATATCTATCTACTAAACATATGCAATCGCTTTTATTAAATGGTATAATTAGGCAGTTAATAGCATTACTTTTTATTAAATGTATATAATCTAACTAGAGGGGTGGAACATGAGCTATTCAAGGGTTGATGATTTACTTATTAACTCAAGTTTCGCACCCCTAAGAACGACGTTCTATCCTTTTACCGTAAAGATCAGTTAGAATATTGAACTTAAAAGTACAGAAAAAGACACCTCTCTTTGGTAAAATGTAGTTACCAACAAA
>NZ_BAAGPH010000094.1:0-3030 GCF_054784355.1 Alkalibacterium psychrotolerans
TACCTTTACCATAGCAGAATGGGGTTCTTTTTTCATCACTTAAGGGGTGAAACTAAAAAAGTAATTATCAGACTGCCGTTAGGCAGTTTCATACGGTTTCAATTAAAAAGTATGAATTATTCAGGAAGAATAAACAGTTTTAAACGTTGGTATATTCTCTACAGGATGCTTTTTTCTATAAAGAGCTATAAATGTCTTTATGTTGTAGAGACGCTGTTCCCTTTAAACCACCCTTTAGTGAAAGCATCTTCCAGCGCAGAGAAGAAAGCGTTCGAGAAAGAGACAATCTTTTTGCGGACACTCTTTGCTCGTCGTTTTTCATAAACAGATTGACCGGAATCTGAATAGTACACAGTGACTTTCTTATTATAGCCATTAATCTGTTTGATTTGTTCTACTTTGCCTCGATTGATTTCTCTATGGATTGTGGAACGGTTACGCCCAAGGCGTCTGCCTATCTCTGCTATATTAACATCTTCGTTTAACCATTTTTCTATCAGTTGTCTTTCTTTAAAATCTAAATGAGTGAATGCTCGAGTCTGATTTGTGTTATAATTACCTGTGGACATGAAGATTCTCCTTTGCTTATTTTGTGGTGATTTAAGTATAACGAATCTTCATGTCTTTTTGTATTTTCAGAAATTACTGGGTGTTGCAATTCATTTTACAACACACCAATAAAATATTTTATAAATTTGAATAGCATTATTTAAAAGAAAGGTGGAAAATGATATGGATAAAAACAGAGGTTCCCAATTTAGGAAATGGGATTTACATCTGCACTCATTGTATTCTCAGTTGAATAACAATTACGGCATAAATACGGATTCAGATGAAAAGAATCGAGAGAATCTCTTAAGAAAAATTCAAGAAAGTGGAATTGAAGTGGTTGGGCTGACAAACTATTTTAAATTTGAAGAAGAGGATTTTCATTTGAAAAAATACCTTGAAGCAAATGGGGTAATAACTTTTTTAAATTTAGAAGTTCGCCTATCTAATATAAACAAAAATGGGGAGCTTTTTGATTACCATATTATCTTTGACAATAATCTAGACCAAAGAGTTATAGAAAATCTACAAGGAGAATTAAAAGCAAATATAGGAAATGATGAGAAATCATTTAATTTACTTGAGAAGAATGAAATAGAGAACTCTGCACATGTACCATTTTCTAATCTATATGATGTGTTACATAAAAATGGGGATTTAAAAGATAAGTTTTTAACAGGTTTTCTTTCTCGTGGACATGGGAGTGCTACCAGCGATGCAAGTAAAAAAAATATGTCTGTATATGAAGACATATGTATAAAATCAGATTTTATAATCCATTCGAGTTGTAATGATCCTGAAAACTGTAAAGATAAAAACTGTAAACATAATAACCTATCAAAAGATAGAGAATATTGGTTAAAAAAGTCAAAATATACTAAGCCGCTTTTACAATCATCTGATGCACATTCATTTAATCAAATAGGGAACAAGTTTTCTTGGATTAAAGCTGATAAGACCTTTGAAGGATTTAAGCAAATACTGTTCGAGCCTGAAGACAGAATTTGCTTGGATATCGAGAAACCTACTCTTGAGAAAGATGAACTTGTAATAGATAGAATAGTTTATGAAGATCGAGAAATATATTTGTCAGAACATTTAAATTCAATTATTGGAGGCCGTTCAACTGGAAAGTCAACTTTCTTAAATTCAATAGCAAATAGACTTGGTAAAAAAGTTGACGAAAATAAATTTATGTTTGACGAAGCAGATAAATTTAAACTTTTTTGGCGTGACCAGACGGAAGATTATAAGAGACAAATAGAATATATTCCCCAAGAATTTATGTTTAGATTAGCTGAAAATGAGAACTCATTAAACAACCTTGTAAATAGAATTATTAAAGCAAAAAGGCTAGATACAAAAATTGAGGATTACAGGATTAATTGCAGAAATTTAAATTCTGAAATTCAAAAGCACTTAGATGAATATTTTGAAACCCAGGAAAAATTACTAAATTTGCAAAAGCCTGAAGTAGAAGAGCAATCGACTTTAAAAAGACTAGACAGTTATGTTGAACAGCGTCAAGAGATTCTTGGTAAAAATAACTTTACTGAAGAAGAAAAAGATGCATTTCAAAGACTTGTTATAGATAAGGAAAAATTAGAGAGCGAAACCGAAGAGGCTCAGGAGCAGATTGAAGAACTTGGAAAACTAAAGTATCAAGAATTCCATATACAATTTGATTATGATAATAGACTAGTTAGAGAAATAAAAGATGACTTAATAGATTTCAACGAAGAAATAAATAGAGAGCTTAAGAACAAATTTAATGCAAAAATAATTGAATGGTCTAACTTAATTGATCAGAGAATCAATACTTTTCAAGTTGAAATCAATAATATTCAAGATGATAAAGTATACAAAATGGGATTGGAAATTTCAGAAACTAATAATGAACTCTTAACTTTAGATAAACGAATAAAAGCGGAAAATGCAGCATTAGATACAATCAAAACTTATAAGGAACAGAGAAAATTTATTGAAAATGAAATTTCAAGGTGCCAAGATGAAATTATTATTAAATACAAATCATATAAAAACTTAAGAGAATCCTTAGAAAAAGAATTTGAAATTGCTGAAAATGATTTAGAAATTAAGTTAGAATTTAAACAGATAGATTTTTATGATGAGTTTGCATTCATTAATGGTCAAGGAAATTCCAAAGCTAAATTCATTGAGAAGTTAGAAGTCGACTTTGATTCGGAAATAGAAACTATTTTTATGAAAAGAGATCTAAAATATAATAATAATAAAACAGAATCTGATTTAATCAATAGTTTCTTCAGGACTCATTTCTATGATTATGATTTTAAAATAATATATCAAAACGATGAGTTCAAACAGATGTCCCCGATAAAGTCCATATAATTGTGTAAAAGCAAAAAGGCCATGTAAGGTCCTTTTACGGTACAATGTTTTTAACCACAAAAACATACCCAGGAGGACTTTACATGACCCAAGTACATTTTACACTGGAAA
>NZ_BAAGPH010000095.1:0-3071 GCF_054784355.1 Alkalibacterium psychrotolerans
TTTGCGTCCGTCTTCCTTCAGATTCCGCCTCACGGCGGACACCCTTGACTTTCGCTAACAGTTCCTACTGCCAAGTCTGTAGTGGACTTTCACCACCAAGTTGTCGCCCATGCCGGGCGCACGAAAAAAACAGAAGGCAGCAGTTCCGCCTTCTGTTTTAAACCTTATTAGATTACTTCAGTTTGTCGTTCTCATACGTGTGCACTTTTTCAAGACTTGGGAAATCCTGCTGACGCAAAGCCTCGTAGATTAAAATATTAGCTGTATTCGACAAATTTAATGACCGGACATGCGTGTCATTCATCGGTATACGCAGACATTTTTCAGGATGGTCACGCATAAATTCTTCCGGTAGTCCTGTTGTTTCCTTGCCGAAAAGGAAAAAGTAGTCTTTTTCGGTATCAGAATAATCGATGTCGGAATAGACCTTTTCAGCAAATTTTGAAATAAGAAACAGCGGGCGATCATCGACAAATGCCATAAAGTCTTCGAGACTTTTGTGATAATGAATATCCACAGCTTCCCAGTAATCAAGTCCGGCCCGTCTCAAATACTTGTCATCGGTTTTAAAACCCAGTGGTTCAATAAGGTGCAGGGATGTGTTAGTTCCGGCACATGTGCGCGCGATGTTTCCTGTATTGGCCGGAATTTGCGGTTCAAAAAGTACAATATGATTTGTCAAAATAAGATCTCCTTTGTTACTATTTCAGTTGCTCTTCCAGTTCGGCGATGGCTTCAGCCATTTCACCAACTGTTTCCGGTTCAGTCTCTTTTTCCAGGGCTTCTTTCAAAAAGTCGAGGATGTCCTGATTCGGACGTTTTTTTGTAATGGTCGCCACAGCCCAGGCTGCGGTTCCCCTGATCATGGGTCTCGGGTCCTGTTCAATCACATTGAGTAAATCAGGAACAGCCGAAAAATCCCGGTAATTCGCCAAGGCAATAATGGCATTCCGCTGAAGAGGCTTCTTTCCTCTCCAGGATCCGGCCAATTCCCCAAACTGATTCTTAAACTCTTTGTTGGAAATAGTCAGCAGCGGTTTCAGCTCCGGCATCGTACTTTCCGGATCCGGCTCCATATCTTCGTGAAAATGCGAATCCACACCCTTGTTATACGGGCAGACAATCTGACAGATATCGCAGCCGTAAATCACGTGCCCCATATTGCGGCGGTATTCTTTCGGCATGTAGCCTTTAGTCTGCGTCTGGTAAGATAGACAGCGCTGGGCGTTCATCCGGCCGTCTCCCAGTAAGGCATCCGTCGGGCAGGCGTCCACACAGCGTGTACAGTCGCCGCAGCCGAAAGCCACTTCCTTGTCCGGTTCAAATTCAAGATTGGTGATAATCTCACCCAGATAGACATAGGACCCGTACTCTTCCGTAATGAGCAGGCCATTTCGCCCGATAAAGCCTAAGCCGGCCCGTTGAGCCACGGCCACATCGACCAGCTCGCCAGTATCCACCATGGGTTTAAAGGAAACAGTCTCTCCCGCTTCTTCTTTAATGTAGGCAATGAGTTCATCCATTTTCTCTCTAAGTATAAAGTGGTAATCTTTCCCCCAAGAAGCACGGGCAAATTCACCCCGACGCTCCCCTTTTACACGAGGCGGCTTGTTCCTCATTTTTGACGGGTATGCGAGAGCGATGGCAATGATTGATTTCGGTTCATCAAAAATGCGCTCCGGATAAATACGCTCTTCGATAACCGGGTGTTCAAAGCCGGAGTGGTGCCCCTTGGACTGCTGAGCATGCAGCTTGTCTTCCAGGTCATGAAAAGGATCGGCATGAGTGAAGCCAATCTTATTGATGCCAATTTCTTCGGCTTTTTTGATGATTTTTTCTTTAAGCAGCTGACTCATGCTGAGAGCCTCCTTTCACTGTCTAACCTAGTCTAACTCGAGCGCTTTTATTTATCTACAGCAATTTGGGCCAGTTTATTGCACAAGGAATTATAGTCCATGCCACTTGCAGCAGCTTCCTGCGGGAACAGACTGGTTGGGGTCATTCCAGGAAGTGTATTGGCTTCAATACAGTAGATGTCCCCTTCAGCTGATACCATGAAATCGATTCGCGCATAGTATTCCAGACGCAGCGCTTTAAAGACGTCCAGAGCTATATCCTGCATTCTTTTCGCAATCGTTTCATCCAGTTCAGCCGGGCAAATTTCAATCGTTGCACCTTCCTGGTATTTATTTTCGTAGTCATAAAAACCTGTTTTTGGAATAATTTCGATAGCCGGCAGCGGTGTATCTTCAAGCACACCGACGGAGAATTCACGGCCTTCGATTTTTTCTTCAATCAGTACAGATGAAGAATACTGCAACGCATCCTCAACGGCTTTAGTCAGGTCATGTTCGTTGTCAACAATGGTTACACCGATACTGGAACCACTTTCGTTAGGCTTAACCACACACGGAACATCGCTTTGTGGTGTATCGCCCTGTTCTACAACTTCCCAGTCGGGGGTCAGTATACCTTGAGCACACATGATTTCTTTTGATAACAGCTTGTTCATCGCAATGGCGCTGCCTAAATAGCCGGTTCCTGTATAGGTGATGTCATATAAATCAAATACAGCTTGAAGCTGTCCGTTCTCACCTAACTCTCCATGAAGAGACAGGAAGACGAGATCTGCTGACTGGGCAATAGGAATAACATTTTCACCAATCATTTCTTCCGGTTTGTCTTTTTGAGCTTTCAGTGCTTTCAAATCAGGAATTTGTCGTTTAACTTTGTATTCATAACGGTCTTTGCTCAGTAATTTATGGGCTTCATCAAAAGTTGAGGCTTCGTTTGTTCCAAAATAAAGGTCAAGTAAAATAACATCGTGTCCGTTTTCCATCAGGGCATTGGCAATCAAACTGCCCGAGCTTAACGACACTTCTCTTTCGTGGCTGTAGCCACCTGCTAATACAACTATTTTCATCTTATTTCCTCCTATACTCTGACAGTAATTACCAATTTTTTTAAATTTTTATCATGTTTTAAAGCAACTATCGTTGCTCTTTCAATAAAAGTGCAAAAAGACACCTCTTCCCCCCTTAATCTGATAAAATGAAGTTCACTAAAACAAA
>NZ_BAAGPH010000096.1:0-3222 GCF_054784355.1 Alkalibacterium psychrotolerans
ATGGTGAAATGATTCCAGAATACTTTGTAAGTCACACGGGGATCGTATATGACAATAGAACACAAAAATAAAAAGGTCAGCAGATAATAAAGAGTCCTCGGGCGAACTTTGCCCGAGGTTTTCTTATTTAGACTGCAGAAGGGAGTAAGCTGCTTCCGGCAGCTTACCATCCAAACTCAGAACAGTTGGAGGCAACGAGTCCAAGTGAAAAGGACTTTCCCCCTGAACTCGCTGCATATCTTTGACTGGGCTTCGGGGCAACACTCTTTTGCACCAGAACTCATCAATAAATGACGGGTGAGTAACAGGGAAAAGACCGTTTGACTGGTCACTCAAAGAAAACGAAGCACCGGGTTACAGGTCAAATAGCATTAGCCCTATAACTCAAACGAAATGAAGCACTCGGTCACCGGTCTAATAGTATTTGCCAGGTAACTCAATTCTCCAAATCCATTGAGTAACCCTGCAAACTAATCTTGCCCCGTAACTCAATAATCAATTGGTAGCGAGCTGCCGGTAAGCCGCTCGCTTTCCTTATTCAAACCCAAACACAAAGAAAAGCACGCCCTAATCTCTACCAGCATCAGCCAGTAGATGAAAGGAGCGTGCGTTAGTGTTACTTAGATTATATTAAATTCTAAATAGTTCATACCCTCACTACTCTTCCCAACTGACAGATGAATGATCGACAGACCAGGTTTCGCCTTCTTCCCGTTCTAAATGTCCGGAAGCATAAGGTTCATTGTCAACGGTCAGGTAAACTTCTTCGGTAGTATAGTAGCCTCCAATAGTGTTGACCAGACCTTGAATAATCAGGCTTTCAATACCGGCACCGACATTCATTTCCTCAATCAGTTCTGAAGAAAAATCGACATAAGCTATATCATCATTGCCTAAAAACATAAAGTTGATGGCTACATTGTCAGTCAGTAGCGGAGGGGCATCGCTTCCGCCAGATTTGCCTCGCAATATTTCAGTCAATTCATAGCGAATGGCATCGTTTGTATACAGTTCGACTGTGAGAGAAACAGCTAACAGACCTTCAGCGTTTTCATCAAGAGGGAAAACGGTCAAGTCGATTTCTTCAGGCTGTTCCCTGGAACGTGAAACTAAAGTAGAAATGACTTGGGATTCATCTTCGTTACTTGTAAAGACACGTTCGACTAGACCGACTTCTTCGGCATAAATATAGACGATTTCACTGTCGTCTTGCATACGAGTCACTTCAATGGCATCGAATGTGCCAAAATCGGTCTCGTATTCGAAGTCGACAGCGGTAATTTCAGAAACTGAACCGGTTGGGTTTTCCCATGAGTGACCGACTTCAATAGGCAGCTGCAGAATAATCTCGTGCTCGTCCTGCATGCTGTCCAGACCAGTATCTATAAAGTCGTCCCGGAAATACGTTTCCGGACGGACAAAAATTTCTCTTATTTCCTCATCGGTGTATTCATATATGGTAACGACATCTGTACCGGCAGTCGACTCAACCATCTGAAGGGTGTCATCATAGGCGAACTGAGGATAGCGTGTAAAAGCAGCATATTCCATTCCTTCGCCATCATAATCCAGCAAGGTATCCTCGAGCTTAGGGAACCAGTCCTCAAGATTTTGAGAAACTACATAGTCTTCTTCATCATCTTCCTCGTCATCATCGTTGTCCTCAGCAGTATCGTCTGTCTCATCATCGTCTTCGGTAGATTCATCTGTGTCTTCATCGCCAGGCTCAGGCGCAACGACTTCTTCATCTGGATCGGTGACATCCGGCTCATCTTCCGTGTCTGTTCCGCAGGCGGCCAGCAGGAGAGTGGACGCAAAGAGGAGAGACGTGTACTTAAACAGCTTTTGAGTGGTCATAGTAGTCAGCTCCTTTCCAGTTTTTGCATAGATTGTTTAATAATTAGTATCTAAAGAATGCTGATAGATTTCTCGGGATACCTCAAGGGTCTGATCTCCGCGTTCAGAAATGCTATCAAGTCCGTGCTCTTTCAATTGGCTGACGAGTGTTTCAATGTCTTTTGATTGAACGCCCACATCTGAGAGATTAACCGGCATCTCAATGGATTTAAAGAAAATAATGGTCTTCAAAATAGCGGCATCGATTTTTTCTTCTTCTGTACCGGTACGGATATCCCAGACATTTTCAGCATACTGCACCAGCTTGTCCCATTTTTTCAGTTTACGAACAGTCATCACTGACGGCATGATAGCGGAAAGTGTTCTGGCGTGATCAGTATTATTTAAAACAGTGATTTCATGTCCTAAAGCATGGGTGGACCAGTCGCCCGGAACACCTCTGGAAAGCAGGCGATTTAAAGCCAGTGTCGCAGTCCACATGAAATTGGCGCGAAGATTGTAGTCATGATTATCTTCATCAACGACATCCGGTCCGATTTTTATCAGAATACGCAAGAGCCCTTCCGCAAATTCATCCTGCACCATTCCGCCCACGGGATAGGTGAGGTACTGTTCCAGAATATGAATAAAGGCATCTGTAACGCCATTGGCCAGCTGACGTTTTGGTAAAGTATAGGTCAGTTCCGGTTCTAAAATGGAGAACTGAGGAAAGACATGACGACTGCTGAAACTGACTTTTGCTTTCTTTTCCTTAAAGTTAATAACTGCGCCATCATTCATTTCAGAAGCCGTTGCGGGAAGAGTTAAGATGGTTCCAAAGGGTAGAGCCGATGCAGCCCGCTTTCCTGCACCGACACCTCGTCCAAATAAATCTTCGGGGTTGCCGTCAAACTCTGCAGCTGCCGCAATGAATTTAGTTCCATCGATGACAGAACCGCCACCGACTGCCAGCAGATAATCATAGTTTTCCGCTTTAATTTTCTCTACAGCTTTCATGCAGGTTTCAAAAGTCGGATTGGCTTCAATTCCGCCAAACTCGCCCACTTCATAGTTCTCCAATGCTGATTTGACGCGGTCCAATGTGCCGAAACGCTCAACGCTTCCGCCTCCATAAGTAATCAGTACTTTCTTGTCTGATGGTATCGAACGAGCGAGTTCTTCTATTTTATTTTTTCCAAAAATAATTTTTACAGGGTTAAAAAAGGTAAAATCCGAAATTTCTAAGTTCATATACAGAACCTCCTCGTATAATAAGTTTGTAGTTAAGAATTGTTCTTAACTTAGTTGATTGATTAACTGTTTGAAAGAATGGAGCTTTCTCCCCCATGGGGGAGAAAAATTTCAAAAAGTCACTTTTGATGATCC
>NZ_BAAGPH010000097.1:0-3251 GCF_054784355.1 Alkalibacterium psychrotolerans
CCGGCGGCATTCAAAGAAATTTTGATTGGAAATCAGTCAAACCAAGAACAAATTGCTGCGTAATTTCTTTGGTGAGGGTTAATCCGATAGGATTGTGAAGCATTTATTAGGGTGCGAAACTTGAGTAGATAAGTATAAAAAAACACCGCTAGCATTGAAGAAATTGCAAGGGGTAGCCTTTGAAAAAGGGCTTATGACAGAGTTCCCTCCTGACCGTAAAGAGCGCTTAAACGTAACATTGGGAAGAATGGACAGTTCCTTAAATAGGTTTAGCAGTCCTGACTATGATAGTTATGATGTCAAAGTTAAAATGATCGCTGAAGGCGCTATTGGTGGACACGCTCGGGATATAAAGTACTATCGTAGTTTGTAAAAGTAAATAAGGATTAAGGACACAGCAGCTATTGTTGTGTTCTTTCTCTAAATTTTGGTATGTCAACACTTTTTTGAACAGAAATGATAAAGCGTAAGCGTTCCTTAAGTTCACGAGCGTGTGCCTCACTTAACCGAATGAGCAACGCCCTTCGTGCAATCAATCGGCTGGTTAATCTAACAGACTGTGTCCGGGACTACAAGGGCAAGACCACCCTTTCCGTCCCGGCCCCATCCTGTTGTGTTGACGTGGCCGACCGATAGACGAATGACTCAGCTCCTTTGTTTGAAGGTTGTTTTTTTTCCCACTCCTGACGGAAATCGATTGGAGAAGCATAGTTTAATGCCCCATGAGGACGAAAGTTATTCCACCAATGGACGTAGTCCATAAGTTGGACCTGCAAGTCGTAGAGGGTGTCAAAATGATTGTCATAAACAAATTCAAACTTGAACGATTTATACGTCGATTCTGCGACGGCATTATCGTATGGATTGCCCTTTCGGCTCAATGAGCGTTCAATATCAAACGTATCAAGCAAGTCATCAATGGTGTGGTTATCAAACTCTTTCCCACGATCCGTATGAAAAATCTTGACTGTATGTAAATCACGTTTGATGGTTGCCATAGCCTGCATAACCAAGTCAGCGGTTTTGTGGGGACCCGCTGAATAACCGATAATTTCACGGTTGAATAAATCCAAAATGAAACACACATAAAACCAGGCTTTCGCCACTTTAACGTAGGTCAGGTCTGTGACAATAGCTGTCATGGGTTCTGTTTGAGAGAACTCACGGTTCAATGTATTCTCAAGCTTCGCTTGATTTACCCCAGTACTCTGTGGTTTATAAGACGGACGATTATATTTAGACACCAAATTAAACTTTTTCATAATACGTCCAATACGTCGGCGAGACACAGTATAGCCTTGCTTTTCCAGTACAGGTTTAAGCTTTCGTGTACCGTAGGTATTTTTACTTCTGGCAAATTCATCGACAATGGCTTGTTCCAGCACCGACTCATTCTTTTTCTTTTGGACTTTATAGTAGTATGATCCACGGTTTATCTTTAGGGCACGGCACATCGCTGATATAGAATACTTGTGTGTATTTGCTTTGATTACTTCGACCTTCGCCCGAATATCAGCGCCGCTTGCTTTAAAATATCATTTTCCATTTCCAGTTGAGCATTTCGTTTTTTCAGTTTGTGTAATTCTTTTTGTTCAGGCGTCAAGTTATCCTGATGTTTAAACGATCCAGTCCTATTGTGCTCACGGACCCAACGGTCAAAAGTAGAAGAGGTCAGTTCATACTCCGAAATGACCTCATTTCTCGGCTTACCTGCATTGTGTAAATCAACAATTTGTTGTTTAAATTCTTTTGAATACTCGCGTCTTTGTCTACGGTTGGACATCATTTATTCCTCCTGTGTGTTTTCTCTAGTATACACACCTTATCTTTTCTGTCCAACTTAGTGTAGACCATCCATTTGATGCAGCGCTCCATGCAACGCAACGCAAAACGTTGCAACGCAGAAAACAGCTTATTAGAGGCATTAAAAGGCTTAATAGATGCTAGTAAATGCTAGTAATTATGTTGGTAAATGTTAGTGATCTGTTAGGTTTTGCAAGGCTTTGACTGTGGTAAATCGTGGTATTAATCGGCTCTAGGACGCTTGCAAATGATAGCATAATTCGATAAACCACACGGCGAAAAATGTTAGCAAATGTTAGCATGATAAAAGTTTTGGAATGATGGCAAATGATGGCATAAATGAACTTACTCATTTTTGAGCAGGTTGACAAATGTTAACCTAAATAGAATGTACCCGGGCTGAATAGTCAGCCGGGCAACTGTCGAAACTATATAATTCAGGAGGCTTATATGTTTGATAATGATCTGTTTGAATATTTAGAAAAAGAAGTAGACGAGACTAAGACAAGGCAAAACGTAAAGCGACTGCTTAGAAGCTATAAGAAGATACAGGCCATGGCTCATAACGGTGGGGAAGATGCAGCTATCTCTAGAATAAGTCATACAGGCCATATAAGAGGCAGTCAACAGAATTCAGATATTATAGGTCAAGCAGTAGCTAAAAGAGAGAAGGCTAAAGCTATCTATGATGATATAGAGCAAGCATTTAACCGGGTAGATGAAGATTATCTTAAGTGCATGAAGCTTTACTATTTTAAACCCTCTACAACAACAAATATAAATATTTACTTAGATGAATCTATCTCAGAATCCACCTACTATAACTATGTTAAAAGAGCAGAATTAGAGTTTGCTGATTACTATAGAGCAGGAGCGTTGAAGGTTTTCAAATAATGCTTTCCAGGAGTGTTAAATGACTAACTTAAATACAAAGGCGACAGTGGACAGAGCGAAAAACGTTCTAAAAGAATACAGAAAAGCTAAACGGTTAGCGCCTGATGAAATAGATTTTAAGTACAAAAGACGTTCAGAAATAGGCTCTCTAGGACTATATGCCTTAGAGCAGCTTACATACCTTGATGAGGCTATAAGCAGTCTCAAAGAAGAGCAAAAAGAGATAATCATGAAGCGATATGTACAGATAGAAGAAATATCTGATATAGAAATATACTACTCATTAGGATACTCAGAATCAGCCTATTACCGTCAATTAAAGAAAGCATTAGTCAAGTTTGCTGAAGCATATAAAGCAGGTGAGTTGTTGGTGTTCAAAGAAGAGTAGCTCTTTTCCATATAAAAACACAATCTCCTCAATACTTTGTTACTCAAGTTTCGCACCCTAATAAATGCTTCACAATCCTATCGGATTAACCCTCACCAAAGAAATTACGCAGCAATTTGTTCTTGGTTTGACTGATTTCCAATCAAAATTTCTTTGAATGCCGCCG
>NZ_BAAGPH010000098.1:0-3405 GCF_054784355.1 Alkalibacterium psychrotolerans
CCTCCTGGAGTACGTGTCTTAGTCGACAACCTAATTGTACCATATGGGGGGGTTCCTTTTTTCTATGTTTTAAAAAAGTTGATTTATCAGGTGTTAAACACGACAAATAATTATGAAATTGGCTCAGTTAAAGAAATAGATAGAGTTAATCTAACGAAAAGAGTAAAGCAACTTCTTAAAGATATGCCAGGTAATTTAAAAGAGGAAATTATCTTTCAAGATTTAGATTTTTCAAAGAATAAAGTAGTAAGTGACTTTGCTTATAAATGCTCTAGTACTAGGAATTATCATGCACATGGCAGCAAAAATCCAAAGAAGAATAATATATATGAGACTATAGATCTAATTCATGTAACTAAAATATTGAATTTAGTAAGTGAGTTTTATTTAATGAAACAAATTGGTCTTGATTCTGAAGTTATTATAAAAGGTTTATTCAATAAAAAAAGTCATCAAGTTGTTCTTGCAGTGTGAAAATCGAATTAAATCTCACATTTTTTATGCTAAACTGGTGTCGTTAATGGACTTAATTTATATTTTCGAAAGTAGGGAAGAAAAATGATTGAATTAAGAAAGATTACTCACGATAATTTTGAGGCAGTGTTGAAGTTAAGCATGACAGACGAGCAGAAAGGAAATGTGGATTCTAGCATGTATTGTTTGGCTAAAGCCTATGTAAAGATACTCAACGACGAAAAACCTCCTATGATCTTCGCTATATGCAACAATGATGAAGTCATAGGATATGTCGATATTGCATTTTACGAACTGGCGGAAAGTGCATTTCTGTGTGAAAAATATGGAGATAAATCTACTTATGGACTTAATCGCTTTATGATTGATAAAAAGCATCAAGGCAAAGGATTTGGCAAACAAGCAATGATGAAAATTATTGATTATATAAAGTCGTTTCCACAAGGAAAAGCCGATGCAGTTTCTACATCATATTGGATGGTAAACGAAGCCGTCCGGAAGTTGTTTGCGTCTGTCGGTTTCGTTGAAACAGGAGCGATATGGGACGGACAAACAGGGGGTAATTGGAATGCAGAAAGAAAAGATATAGAGTATGCAGAAGTAGGTGCCAGACTCGGATTATAACGCTGATAAGTTAGGTGCCTGGCTCTGGACTTCTTTAATAAATCACTCTCACTATGTTCCCTTATCAGCTCCTGCCATTGGGCTTTATGTATTTCATTTTTCGGTGTTTTCATAGTTGTCAAATTATCATTTCCCGTATACAATATGGGACTGAGATTTCGAAAGAGAACGAGTACCATTCAATTTGTGGCTTAAATTTAATATTGCGTTACAAAAAGGTATCAGCATTCTGCTGGTGCCTTTTTTCATGTGTTGCTCAAGAGATGAAAGGGTAATAGTGAATCGCAATGAACAGAGCAGCAACTACAGAGGTGGTGGAATGAATGACTTCAAAAAAATGCAGAAGCTGATAAAGAATAAGCAAGACGGCGGAAAAGATATCCAAAGAAGCATAGCCAAAAATGACCAGAAATATATGCGAAAAGCTCCGATTATTTTTAAATAAGCTTCTATACAGTATTTCAATACACTTAGTCACAGAATTTCTCAAGGTTTTCAGTCAAATGTTATCGCGTTACTTCTGTAATAATGCCGTTCCGGAAGCTATAATGTGATATGATTTCAAAAACCGAATAAGAATGATAGTATAGACTAAAAAAACCCGCTAACTAGAGATGCCGTATTTTGTCCATGAATAGAGGGTTATATAATGATTTCATTGTTCTATAAATGAAAATGGAAGATGTTTATTTTTTGCAAGAGACGTTGAGAGGTGGAAAGGTGTATGCAAGCGCAGTTTGAAATGTGGAGCACGTTTCATTATTTTATGATAATTTTTCCTTTCGTGCTCGCCGTTATATTATATATATTCACTCTAGACAAGGCATTTGCAGTAAAGCGACGTGTTGGTATAGCGATGGGGATAATCCTGGTAGGCATATTAGCTACCAGACAGATTTATGTTTTCAGTGCCGACGGCTTAGGTCCTGAAGTTTTCCCATTCCATATCTCTCACTTTGCCAACATCCTGTTGCTTATCGTTGCCATCAATCCTAATCTGGGTGTGACTAGTGCAATCGCCTGGTGCTTGACGGTACCTGCAGGTCTGGCAGCCGTTGTATTTGCCGATGCACTGGAAACTTACAGTAATGTACTTAGCATTCGAGGCCTTTCCTATATTTTAGGGCATATGCTGATTGTAGCGACGGGACTATACCTGCTATTAACAGAGATGATCCGAATCGATCGAAGAGCTCTTTTAAAAGCTTATGCGACTTTGGTGCCGCTGTATGTATTGTCAGTTATCATAAATAATTGGTTCACTGATATTTTTAATGAGCAAGCCAATTATTTATTTACCTATGATCCGGGATCGGCAGGGCCTTTAGTGTACTTGTACAACCTTGGCTCTGATATCACAGTATCTGGAATAACAGTCAATCCAGTCTACATTCTGTCCCTTACCATTATCGGAGTGGTGGTCATGTTCCTGATGTATCTACTGGCGCAATTTTGGTATGTTAGACAGGATTCCAGCCTTCAAAGGAAACGGGCTAACTGAAAAAAATGTCGTAAAGGAGCGATTGAAATGCAGGAGAGTTCATCAAATGGGCGAATCGATACGGTTTCAAAGAATATTGCGTCTTCACCGCACACGCTTTATCAGGCCTTCATCGACCCGGATTCACTGATCAAGTGGCTACCGCCGGAAGGGATGCGAGGGGAGGTCTCCCTATTTGAACCATATGCTGGCGGAAAGTATCGACTGATTCTCTATTACGAAAAGGAAGAGCAGACTACAGGAAAAACAACTATAGCTTCTGATGTTTCAGAAGGCACTTTCGTCGAAGTGGTGCCGGATACGAAAGTTGTGATGGCAGGTGCTTTCGATTCGGAAGACCCTGACTTTAAAGGGATGATGACGATGACCTGGTACTTTGAAGAGATTCTGGAAGGCACCAAAATCACGGTTATTGCAGAAAATGTCCCGGCCGGAATCAGTAAAGAGGATCATATCGATGGACTGAGCTCTTCGCTGAAAAATCTGGAGTACTTTGTAGAAAAAAGGTAGCCGTGTATTGCTAATATGAGAATATAGAAGAGTCGGTAAAAAGACTCTTCTATATTTTTGGAGTATTATATTAGGCATAGAAGTGACACGTGCCACTAGTATTACTGATTCAAATCAGAAGATTCATTTACCATTTACGGTCATGGCATAGCCATGTACCGTTTTTTTGGTGCGCCCGGCATGGGCGACAACTTGGTGGTGAAAGTCCACTACAGGCTTTGCAGTAGGAACTGTTAGTGAATGACAAGGGTGTCCACCGTGAGGTGGAATCTGAAGGAAGTCGGACGCAAAAGCTC
>NZ_BAAGPH010000099.1:0-3434 GCF_054784355.1 Alkalibacterium psychrotolerans
AATTCTTTTCTTTACCATATGTTTATAATACCCTTACAATCCCTCTCTTTTCAAATCAACTGATTGTCACTTGCGATTGAGGTGATGGGCTTTCTAAAAGGTAAAACTTTATACTTTCCTATACTATAAAAAAAAGCCGGTAAAGATTGTATTATTCCAACCTTTACCGGACTATTTACTTTATTCAATATAGTTTAATTCTATTCTTTTACTTATGAAGAAACTCAGCATAGAAATTGAATTTCTCCACGAAAACTAAAAGTGCAAATAAAACAGTTGAATTTCGAGTCAACGTTCAATGTAGATTATTCTCACAACTCGTATTATTTACTCGAGTTCCATAACTTTGGGAAATAATACATTCAAATAAATAGTCAAGTAAAAAATTTAAAGTTATAGTACTCCAATGCTTTTTTAAATCATATGAATCAGATTTGTAATACAGTGAATAATCTGATAGCGAAGCCAATTCATTACTACTATCTGTAGTCAAACTTACGATAGTGTTGTTTTTTAGGGAATGCTTCTTCAGCTCATCTATATACTCTTTCCCATCTCCCCCTAATGAAACGATTAATATAAGTTTCTCATCACTACTATTCTCTAGTATAATTCTTAAATCATCAATTGTTCGAAGATTGATCATTTGGTTATTGTATAGTATTAGCTCAGTAGAAAAGTTGCTTACAAATTGCTTTTGCTTCCAACCTGTCCCATAGCAGTAGCATACTTTACTTTCCAGAATGGCTTGAGCTACTCTATTGATAACCTGACTGTTCAGCCTTTGAGTCATTTCAAGCTGATTTGTTATACGAGATAAAAAGTTATCACTATGAACTATACAGTCATCGTTGATTTTTGTGTTCTCTTTTATTTTATATCTTAAATCAACGAATCCTTCAAAACCAAGCTTTATGATTATTCTATGCAAGGTGGATGTCGATGTAAAACAAAGGTTAGCTAACTCTTGAATTTTCAATCCAGGAATAGATTCATAATGAATATTTATAGATTTAACAATCTGAATATCACTTTTACTTAATACATCACCACGTTTATTCATTTCCTTCTCAATTATATTCATTTTTGGACCCCCTAAAAACATGGAAATAGTTTCATAAAATGGAAAAGCCACCAAAAAGTGAAACCGCTTTAAATACCTCTTGTTTCTATTCATTTTATCACATATGCATGGTAAAAATAAGGTGTAATATAATTAAGAAAGGTGGACAAGTAAATGGACAATATTGTTACTATAGCTGGTGGCGGAAGCGGATATACTCCAGGTATCGTGCTTACACTAATAAAGAATCAACATGATTTTCCGGTAAGTGAGCTGCGTTTATACGATATTAATAGTGTACGAAACAAAGATATGGAGGTTATCATACATCACTTATTAGAAAAGGAAAATTCTGCTATAAGACTAATAGCAACTACTAATCCACAAGAAGCTTTTGAAGGTGCGCATTTTATTTTTTCTCAAATACGAGTTGGTGGAATCAAAATGCGTGAAATCGATGAAAAGATACCTCTTAAGTACAATATAATTGGTCAAGAAACTTGTGGGGTCGGTGGATTTTCATATGGATTAAGATCTATGAAGGGCTTCCTTCAAATGGTTGAATATATAGAAAAATATTCACCTAATGCATGGATACTCAACTATACGAATCCAGAGACAATTATTTCTGAAGCTGTAAGAAGACAATTTCCAAATATGAAAATTGTCAATGCATGTGATCAGACTATAGCAATTGAAGAATTAATGTCAACTTCTTTTGGTTACAATCGCAATCATTGGGTTTCCAGCTATTATGGCCTAAATCACTTTGGATGGTATGAATCCATTTATGATACGTCTTTGAAAAAAGATATTATGCCCGAGTTAATTGATAAAATACTTACACATGGTTTTAAGACAGATCATTTAGATTCAAGTTGGGCAAAAGCGTTCAAATTAATGGAGCGTATGCTGAAGGACTTCCCTCAACAGATTCCTAATAATTATTTAGAATACTACCTTTATCCGAACGTCCTTGTAGAAAACGCTAACCCAAATTACACACGTGCCAATGAAATAATAGACGGAAGATTAAAAGAAATAAAAGAAACAGTTCAATTGATACAATCATCATCAGTAGAGAATATTAACTATAACAGTAATTCTCATGGCCAGTACATTGTGGATATTGCTGTTTCAATATTAAATAATCTCAATCGTAGATTTATGCTCATAGTGCCTAATAAAGGTGCTATTCCCAACCTTAGAGAAGATGCCGTTGTGGAAGTGCCTTGTTATGTGAATTCTAATGGTGTTGAACCCATTTCTCTGCGGAAAAATATTCCAGATTTTCATAAAGGTCTTATGGAGGCACAAGTCGCTTCAGAAAAACTGCTAGTCGACGCTTTCTTTGAAAAATCCTACCAAAAAGCTCTTCAGGCTTTCACGCTAAATCAATCTGTTCCTAATGCGGTTATTGCCAAAAATGTATTAGATGAACTAATGGAAAAAAATGTTGACTATTGGGTAACTTTAACTTGAAAATGGGGGAGATTAAATGACTGTCTTGATAATAAATGCAGATGATTTTGGTTACAGCCGTGCGATTAATTTTGGAATAATTGATTCCTATAAAAATGGCATATTGACATCAACTACCATAATGCCAAACATGCCTGGATTTGAACACGCAACAGAATTAGCAAAAGAAAATCCGGGTTTGGGTATTGGTGTGCACCTCACTTTGACTTGCGGAAGTCCTCTATCCCCAAGCGTTCCTTCTCTGACAGAAGACGGTGAATTCAGAAATTTATCATTTTATGAGCGTCCATTCTCAATTGACGAAGACGAGTTATATGAAGAATGGGATCTGCAAATTAAGCGTGTACTTGATGCAGGTATTAATCCCTCTCATTTAGATACACACCACCATGTAAATATGTTTGATCCCTTACAAGAGGTGTTTGTCAAATTAGCAAGAAAGTATAGGCTTCCAGTTCGAAATAATTTTAATGTTCCAGATGACATCTCTACAGTTAACCGATTCTTTATTGATTTAGATAATTTAGGAGCTACTAAAGATGTATGGAAACCTTTAATTGTTAACTCACTCATTCAAGATTATCACAAGTACGGGACTGTTGAAGCAATGTGTCATCCTGGGTATTTAGATGATACAGTTTTTGAGA
This sequence comes from Alkalibacterium psychrotolerans, assembly GCF_054784355.1. Taxonomy (NCBI): domain Bacteria; kingdom Bacillati; phylum Bacillota; class Bacilli; order Lactobacillales; family Carnobacteriaceae; genus Alkalibacterium; species Alkalibacterium psychrotolerans. The sequence continues at coordinate 3,193 of NZ_BAAGPH010000099.1, forward strand.
ACTCCGCTTTACTCAAAAATCGTGTCTCAATGGCTCGAGAGCTCATGGATGACTCTTACAAAGAGTTGCTAGAAAATCATAATATTAAGTTGGGAACTTTTAGAAACATATAAAAAGGTAACACCCAATAATCTATGAAAAACTATGTATTAAAAAAATCTTGTTGCTCGTTTGATGCTAGCTATTGATCAGGTTAAATAAAAACTGATTTTTAAAAAAAGTTAGCCTTTAATAAGAGTCTA